>QMPN01000115.1 GCA_003648575.1 Bacteroidota bacterium | reverse complement strand
TCATACTCCTGCAAAAGATCAAACCCGAATATGTGATGATATACTCCATCGACCGGGCCACACCGGAACAGGGAATCGAGAAAGTATCCTTTGATGAATTATCTGCCATTGCAAAAAAGGTGAACATGACCGGAATCAAAACCAAAGTATTTGGCTAATTTTGAATTACTATGCTTCAATACCCCCCGAAAATACTGATGGCCTTCGGCGAAACCTTTGAAGACAACGAGAAGATCCAAAACTGGTTACTCAAAAATGGTTACCCTGAGCTGGCTGCACTTTCAAGCGCCATCCGCGGAAGTGAAGAAGCCGTAAAATGGCTGATCGCAAACCGCTTTCCACACCTGGCAGTCCTCGACGGAGCCATCGACAATGATCCAAAGGCCTACGCATGGCTCAAGAAGAACGACATGGATTTTCTCATCACATTTGCTGAAGCCTGCAACAACAAGCTGCCGGCACTCAAACTCTTAGCCGAAAACAAGCTGGATATTTTCGTCCACCTGGCACAAAAGATCATAAAATTCAGGGATAACAAGACCTTCGATTATCATAAAATACACTTCTAAAAGTTCAGATTTCTGACTTCTGAGTTCAGAGTTCTGACTTCTGAGTTCTGACTTCTGACTTCTGACTTCTGAGTTCTGTCTCTAGCTTGAAGCAGAGATCGCTGCTGTTGTAGTGATAGAGATAAGTACAGCGGCCTGCACGGCTTTTATCGTTTCATCGATGGCCTTGTCGATCTTGCTATGCTCTCTTCATTGGCATCAATGATGCCCTTTTCGGTGATGATTCCACTGATCAGGCTCGCCGGCGTGACGTCGAATGCCGGGTTGAGGGCATGTGATCCGGGTGAGCAAACAAGGATCTCGCTGGCATTGCCTTCCCTGTCGATGCCTGTCTGGTAAAGAACTTCATTCTCGTCACGTTCTTCTATGAGAATATCTTCACCTGATGAGCATGCAATATCGATCGTAGATAAAGGCGCAGCAACATAAAAAGGTACACCGTAATACCTGGCAGCAATGGCCTTCTCCAGGGTACCTATTTTATTGGCAACATCACCATTGGCGGCGATCCTGTCAGCTCCCACGATCATGAGATTTATCTTTCCCTGTCCCATTAATGAGGCTGTTGCATTATCGGGGATGATCAGGTGAGGGATGCCGGCCTGGTAGAGTTCCCAGGCAGTGAGCCTGGCACCCTGTCCTCGCGGACGGGTCTCATCCACATAAACAAAAATGTCTTTGCCCGATCGGTGCGCATTGTAAATGGGTGAAAGTGCTGTGCCATAATCCACAAAAGCCAGCCAGCCGGCATTGCAATGTGTGGCGATCCTGTCATTCTGCCGGATCAGTTCATTACCATGCTTACCAATGCTTCGCGAATCGCGCGCATCTTCATCGGCGACATCCTGGGCTTCGATCACGGCCTTTTCGGCGGAGCCATTCCATGCATTGAACACCCGTTCTGTAGCATAGAATAGGTTGCGTGCCGTGGGGCGTGTGGCTTCTATCTCGTAACGTGCATTGCCAACATATTCATCCCTTCCTTTCTTCGGTGCCTGCAGGATGGCCTGGGCCATGGCAAAGGCTGCGGTGGCCCCTATGGCTCCTGCTCCCCGCACAGTCATGTTGCGGATTGCATGGCAGCTTTCTTCATAGGTAGGCAGCTCTATGACCTTAAAAGAAAAAGGCAATTCATTCTGGTCGATCATGAAGACAGTGCCGCCTTCCATCCAGACTGTACGGTATTCTTTTCCGTTTACCAGCATAATCAATGATTCAGTTCAGAAACAGCCATCCATGCCAGGATGCCCATCCCGTTTTCCAGGCTCGACTCGTCGATATTGAATGTTGCCGCATGCAGGTTTGAGGTGATCCCCTCTTGTTCATTTCTGGTTCCGAGACGATAAAAGCATCCCGGCACCTTTTGTGCAAAATAAGAAAAGTCTTCTGCTGTCATGCGCATGTCGAGCTCTTCCACCTTACCCTCACCAAGGTACTCGGCCGCAAAGCCCTGTGCACGCCTGGTAAGCATATCATCATTAACCACTGCCGGGTATCCTTGCTCGATATTAACCTCACAGCCGGCACCCATGCTTTCAGCCATCCCGCATGCGATCTGGATGATCTCCTCCTTGATGCTTGCACGCCAGCTCTCATCGAAAGTTCGGATGATCCCGTCCATTTGTACCTCATCAGGAATGATGTTGGTTTTACCATCACCGATAAAGCGTCCAAAAGATAGTACAGTGGGCATAATGGGAGATGATTTCCTGCTAACGATCTGCTGCAGGGCCACCACGATATGGGAAGCGATCAGTATGGGGTCGACTACCTTGTCGGGAATAGCGGCGTGCCCGCCTTTGCCCTTTATGGTAATATGCACTTCATCGGTGGATGCCATATATTTTCCCGGTCGCATGCCGATCTTTCCTGCATCCAGTTCCGGAAAGACATGCTGCCCGAAGATGGCATCCGGCTTTGGATTCTCGAGTACTCCTTCTTCTATCATCACTTTGGCTCCGCCCGGATAATACTCTTCGCTGGGCTGAAAGATCAGTTTGACCGTTCCGCTAAACTCATTGCTCAGCTCTTTCAGTATACGTGCTGCACCCAGCAGGCATGCCATATGAGCATCGTGTCCGCAGGCATGCATCACCCCTTCATTTTCTGAGCAATAGGGTACATCATTCTTCTCAGATATGGGCAGGGCATCCATATCGGCACGCAGCGCGACAACCCTGCTATCGGGGTTTTTACCCTTTATCAGTGCAACGATACCGGTTTTAGCTACCTTGTCCTGGTATGCGATTCCATAATCGTCAAGCTTCGCAGCAATGAAGGTTGCGGTTTTAAATTCCTGAAAAGAAAGTTCAGGGTGCTTGTGCAGATGGCGGCGAATGTCGGTCACCTCCTGAAGGTATGCCGAAGCAAGTGATCGTATGCTGTCTTTCAGCTCGTTCATAAACCAAAGATAAGAATTCCTATTTAGGGCCGATCATCTTGGCAGGATCTACCCATTCGTCAAACTCAGCCTCCGTAAGCATGCCCAATGCCAGGGCAGACTCTTTCAATGTGATGCCTTCAGCATGCGCTTTTTTCGCGATGGTGGCAGCATTTTCATAGCCAATATGCGTATTGAGTGCAGTGACCAGCATGAGGGAGTTCTCCAGGTTTTTCTTGATATAAGGATAGTTGGGTTCAATGCCCACAGCGCAATTCTCGTTGAATGATACGCAGGCATCTCCGATTAGCCTGGCCGACATAAGCAGGTTGTACACCATGACCGGTTTGAAAACGTTCAGCTGAAAATGTCCCTGCATACCACCGGCAGTGATGGCCGCATCATTGCCAATCACCTGTGCGCAAACCATGCTTAGTGCTTCAGCCTGGGTAGGGTTCACTTTGCCCGGCATGATGGATGAGCCCGGCTCATTCGAAGGAAAGATGATCTCACTGATCCCGCAACGGGGGCCGGAAGCGAGCATACGCAGATTGTTAGCAATATGCATCAGGCTAACGGCAAGGGTTTTCAGGGCACCTGAAGCCTCTACCATAGCATCATGGGCAGAAAGGGATTCGAACTTGTTCTCCGCAGTAACAAAGGGAAAGCCTGTCAATTCGGCAATCTTTGCAGCAACCAGTTTATCATAACCTTTGAGTGTGTTGAGGCCTGTACCGACAGCCGTTCCGCCAAGTGCAAGTTCAGTCAGGTGGGGAAGAACACTTTTCAGGGCTTTCAAACCATGATCAAGCTGTGAAACATAGCCGGAAAATTCCTGTCCGAGGGTAAGCGGTGTTGCATCCATGAGGTGCGTACGGCCCGTTTTTACTACCGTATCATAAGCCTTTACTTTTTCATCCAGGGTATTGCGTAACAGCTCTACACCGGGGATGGTAGTTTCCACGATCATCTTGTATGCAGCAATGTGCATGGCCGTGGGAAAAGTATCATTTGACGACTGTGACTTGTTCACGTCGTCATTGGGATGTATGGGCTTTTCACCTTCACCCAGCTTGCCACCATCGATGACATGGGCACGGTTGGCCACCACCTCATTCACATTCATGTTGGACTGCGTACCTGATCCCGTTTGCCAGATCACCAGGGGGAAGTTGTCTTCAAGCTTGCCCTCGAGGATCTCATCACAAACCTTTGCGATCAACTCCTTTTTCTCTTCAGTCAAAACCCCCAGGTCATTATTGGCCATGGCGGCAGCTTTCTTCAGGTAGGCAAAGGCCCTGATAATCTCAGCAGGCATGGAGCCGGAGGCTCCGATCCTGAAATTATTTTTCGAACGCTGGGTTTGTGCACCCCAGTACTTATCAGCGGGAACTTCCACATTTCCCATGGTGTCTTTTTCGATACGGTATTCCATCTCTATTCTCTGGTTTTAGGTTATTGAATACATTATAATAAAACATCTATGTTGGATGCCGGATCACCGATCACGGCCTTCGGCCCTTTTACAACAATAGGGCGATGAATAAGCTTCGGATTCTCCACCATGATCTTTACCCATTCATCATCGTTAAAATTCCTGCCCTTATAGTCCGATTTATAGATAGCCTCCTGCGTGCGGATGACCTCGAGCGGTTTCTTATGCAGGCGGATTAGGAGGTCCTTCAAAACATCTTCTGAAACAGGATCCTTCAGGTATTCGATAATTTCAAGCTCGACACCCTTTTCCTGCAGGTATTGTAATCCTGCCCTGGACTTTTTACATCTTGGATTGTGATAGATTTTGTACATGTTGCTTGTTGCTGGTTACTGGTTACTGGATACTGGTTACTAGATACTGGATACTGGATACTGGATCCTTGTTTATTTCTCGAATTCCCGTACTCTCTGATTCACGAATTCTCTGATTTACGAATTTCCAAATTCCATCAGGTAAGCCTTAATGAAACCCTCAAGGTCTCCGTCCATCACGGCCTGCACATTGCCTGTTTCGAAATTCGTTCGCAGGTCTTTTACCATCTTATATGGATGCATTACGTAGGATCGGATCTGTGACCCCCACTCTATCTTTTTCTTGTTTCCTTCTATCTCGGCCTGTGCTTCTCTCTTCTTACGCATCTCTATTTCGTACAGCTGAGACTTGAGCATACGCAAGGCTTTTTCCCGGTTTTGGCCCTGTGAGCGTGTTTCCTGGCATTCGATTACCAGTCCGGAGGGCTCATGCCTGAGCCGGACAGCAGTTTCCACCTTGTTCACGTTCTGTCCGCCGGGCCCACTCGCACGAAAGGTGTCCCAGGTGATATCGGATGAGACGATCTCTATCTCGATATTATCATCCACTACGGGGTACACATATACTGATGCAAATGAAGTATGACGGCGGTTGGCCGAATCGAATGGCGACAGGCGTACAAGGCGATGCACACCGTTCTCACCTTTGAGGTACCCAAAGGCAAAATCACCTTCGAATTCCAGGGACACGGATTTTACGCCGGCCACATCACCTTCACTCATTTCGAGTTCCTTAACCTTATAATTATTGCGTTCGCCCCAGCGGTAATACATGCGCATGAGCATCTCTGCCCAGTCCTGGCTTTCGGTTCCTCCGGCACCGGCATTGATCTGCAGTATGGCACCAAATTTATCTTCCTCCCCGCTAAGCATGTTTAGAAATTCAAGGCTTTCAACAGCTTTCAAGGCTTTAGCATATTGCTTGTCGAGTCCGGCCTCCGAACCTTCTCCTTCACCAAAGAATTCGAAGATGACCAGGAGGTCGTCGATGCCAGCGCTTACTTTTACATAAGCTTCTGTCCAGAGTTTTATGGCTTTGATCTCCTTGAGAACTATCTCGGCCTTCTTGGGGTCGTTCCAGAAATCAGTCTGATGGGTAATCTTTTCCTTCTCTTCGATCAGTGATTGTTTGCTGTCGATGTCAAAGGAACCTCCTCAAGGCTTCAAGCCTCTTATCCAATGCTTTAATATCTTCGTGTGAAACCATGAAATTTGTTTTGAGCAAAGATAAAAAAAAGAAGGCTGCCAGAACCCTTGACATAAGGATTTCAGCAGCCTTCTGCTCAGCGGCTTTTCCGCTTATGATATTTTAGTTCGTCCTTGGTTTTGGATCCGGTCCGTAAACCTTGTTGGTATTGGCGCCTTTGAGAGGTGCCTTGTCGGTAACAAGTACATTATCGACAAACCAGCCACGGAATCCATTATATGCTCCATCGACGGTTCTGAACTCAAATTTAAGCTGAATACTTTTCCCGACATACTCGCTAAGGTTGTATTCTTTATACGTCCAGAGGGGAGCTTTGTTAAATCCACCTGATGTAAATGGGAGTGCGGCCCTGTTAGACAGAATAGGATCGCTATATGGATTCAGTCTGCCAATAGAGGTTGAAGTTCCTCCAACTTCCATAACATATATCTCCATAATGTCAAAGCCATATTCGTTCGGATTTACACTTTCGATCTCATACCATGACCAAAATGAAAGTGAGGCCTGGCTGAGTCCGGCAAGGTTGATCTCAGGTGACGTCATATAACCCATGTTTGAACCCTGGCTTGATCCACCTGACATAGTATCCTGTCCAACAGAAGGAACACCGATAAAGCTCCCGGTGCTTTCCTGTCCATACCATGCGCTGTACACACCTGCATATGCTTGAGGAATAAAGCCATTCGTGTTATCGTTTGGCGCCAGTTTTACATATTGCATGGTGTAATTGCTATTCTGGATAGCGGCATTTTGCTGCCTGTGAAAGAATCCGTCATAGGTCCAGCCTGTTTCTGCTTCAAAGCCTTCGGTAAAGACAGTATTCCCGGGTACATTCTGATTCACAAGAGAAACATTCTTTACGATCAGACTGTTCTGGGCGATCACAATATTATGGGTCACATCAACAAAGTTACCCTGCATCACTTTTACTTTAAAGGCAGGGATGATACCCTTGGCTGCTTCGAGTGGAATGGCACCAATGGCAAATTTTCCCAAAGCATCAGACATCACAGAAGCGAAGTATCCGTTGGTGAGTGACTCATCTTCGGCGCTGATCGCTACTGTAGCATTGGCCAATGGGGCTCCGCTTGCACTAAGAACAATACCACAGAGTGCACCAACCGGTACTGTAATGGAGTTGTCGACCGGCATGAAGCCTACAAAGACATCAGGCAGGCTGGGATTGCCAACGATCACACTGGTGGCTGATTGGGTCTGGTAGCCATCTTTGGCAACCGTAAGGTTAAAGGTTCCCGGGTCAACAGAAACGAGGTAATTCCCGACTGCATCGGTAAGCACCTGGGCGATCTGACCTCCCGACATGTCGGTAACCGTAACCATGGCACCGGCCATGTTTGTAAATGTCACAGCATCCTGTGCATAACCGGAAATTTTATAACCTCCGGGGGCTGGATCGTCTCCACCCTCGTCATCCTTTTTACATGCACTTATTACTAAGGCAAGACTCATCATAATGATAAGTGGTAAAAAAAGCTTTTTCATAATAGATAAATTTTGAATTAAAAATGTGTAATTAAATATGTTTTAAAATAAGGTGTCTTTCAAAACCCCTAGATAGGACGAAATTATAACATTTCCGCTTTGCTTCAACGCTATCTGCATTTTTTAAATGTGATTTTTTCTTCTCAATAGTATCACATAACACCTTAATGTATTCATACTCATCGATCTCATCCAGGCCTATCTGGATGATGAGGTCAGGGATCCTCCTGGCCCTCATTTCCGCCATGATCTTGTTCCTGCCCCATTTCTTTATCCTGAACTTTCCCCCGGCAAATACCCTTGCAAAGCGTTCTTCATCCAGGTAGTTTTCTGCTACCAGTGCGTTGATGATCTTTTGTGCCACTTCGGGCCTTACCTTCCATTCATGAAGCTTGTTTTTTACTTCAAAAACTGACCTTTCCTGGTAGGCACAATAGCTCTTTGCTTTTTCAAAAATATATTTGTGGTGTGATGCCCTCTTGCCCGACATAGCTTATTTATTTAGCAGTTTCTTCACCAGTTCAGGCACTCCTTTTCCTGCTTTCTCACGGATGACTGTCAGGTTTTCCACCATGCTGTTTTCATTTGCGGAAGGGTCTATATAATATTTCGTGGATTCAAGTGGCGGATAGTGGATCAGGCCGGCAGCGGGATAAACCTGCATGGATGTTCCTATTACCATCATGATATCAGCAGTTCTGGCAATCTCGGCCGCCCCGGAAATGTTGGGCACAGGCTCCCCGAACCAGACGATGTGCGGGCGCAGCTGCCCACCCTCAGGGCAGGTATCGCCAGCCTTCAGTTCCCATCCATCCAACTCAATTACATAATCGGGATCCAGCACAGAGCGTACCTTTTTGAGTTCCCCGTGCAGGTGCAACACATGTTCAGAACCAGCCCTCTCATGGAGGTCATCCACATTCTGGGTTATGATCTGAACATCATATTTCTCCTGAAGATCGGCCAGGGCATAATGGGCCGGATTGGGTTCACACTCATACAGTTGCTTACGCCGCTGGTTGTAAAACTCCAGTACCAGCTCCATATCGGCAGCCCAGGCTTCCGGAGTGGCGACTTCTTCCACCCTGTGGTTGTTCCACAGGCCGTCGTTATCGCGAAAGGTTTTTATCCCGCTTTCGGCACTCATCCCGGCACCGCTAAGCACTACTATTTTATCGTTACTTGACATGCTGGCATAAAATTAATACAATATGGCAAGCTGAACAAATAAACTTCAACCGAAGAATTTTATCTTTTTTTTTCAATATATTATACTTTCGGTTAATTTTGGCAATTCTTAAGAAATTATTTATATTTGTAAAAATTCTAACTCCTAAAAACAAACACCATGAAAAAATTATTACTCTTTGGATTGGCTTTAGGGATGGTGCTTTGCGCTTATCCTCAAAAAGTTGAGAAATCCAATAAAGAATGGACTAAAAACAACACAGAAGTGAGGACCGACCTCTCTATCTACAAATCTGGAAGTGAATTCCAGCCAAATGCTGCCAGCCTGCAACCAGGTAACACACTTGAGCTCGACCGTTTTGAATTAGGTCTT
>QMPN01000114.1 GCA_003648575.1 Bacteroidota bacterium | reverse complement strand
GTGGGCTGGGCGCCTTCAGCTGCATTTTTAACAGCATCGGTATCTATATCGAACACTACCGGGGCAGAACCCGGGCAACCACTACTGCAAGCGGGAGCATCATCATTCTCATGAACTTTCTGTTTTACCTCATCAACGGTAAATCCAAGGTCCTCTTGTTGTTCCAGAAATGAAATAGCTTCTTCCAAAAAGACAGTTTCTCCATGTTCGCGTAAATGTTTCAGATGTGCTACAACGGTGTTGAATCCATGCTTAACGATCTCTCCCATCACAATAGTTTCATCATATGGTTCGGCTTCACGCACTTCTATTTCAATGGCGCCTTCAGGGCAATCTCCAATACAAGCCCCCAGTCCATCACACATCAGGTCACTTACAAGGCGGGCTTTACCATCTATTATTTGCAAGGCCCCTTCCGGACATCCGGGAATGCATAAAGCGCATCCATTGCATTTATCTTCGTCTATCTTGATGATCTCTCTTTTCATGCTTTATTATTTCGGTATTTAATTACGCAAATATATATTTATTCATCTTAATTCAGATAATTTTTGATTAAAATCTTTTGAACATTTTTTGAAATTCTATTTGTGGGATCGGATACTAGTAATCGAGGTATTTATCCAGTGTCTGCTGCTCCAAATAATCCCTGAATTCAATCGTAAGTTTGCTGATCACATTCTCAAATATGCATTTATTAAATGGACAAATAGGTTTGTCGAGCGGGCATTTTGTAATCTCTATCTTTCCCTCTATGGATTCATATATATCGAGGAAGGAAATATCGGCAGGAGCCACTTTGAGTGAAAATCCACCTGAAGGTCCACGGGTTGAGCTGATAAAATTCTCTTTTACCAGGCGCTGGAATACTTTGGCCACATGATGTCTGGAACTCGTTGTTAACTCAGCTATCTGGTTTACATTCACTAATTTATCTGAACGTGCCACCAGAATCATTCCATGAATGGCAATAGAAGCGGCTTCACTAAGTCTAAGTATTCTGGACATTATGCTAATTTTAGTAATTAAATACCCAAATGTATATTGCTTTTCGAATTTAGAGGCACCTATTCGGTAAAAAAACTCCTTTTTAGTCTAATTTCTAACCAGTACAAATAAGAAAACCCGGCAAAAGCCGTTAAACAGATATACTTTAAGCAGTCCAGGGACTTCAAGTATTTCACATATTCCAAGCACATAATTTCATATCTTTGGCAACATTGAAGGAAACCGCAGACATGAGACTTTCCATTGTCATTGTAAACTATAACGTAAAGCATTTTCTCGATCAGTGCCTTACATCTGTACGTCGGGCAACAGCCGGGCTGGAGGCCGATGTTTGGGTAGTCGACAACAATTCGGTTGACGGATCGGTGCGTATGGTCAGGGAAAAATTTCCTGAAGTGAAGGTGATTGCCAACAAGGACAATGTAGGTTTTTCCTCGGCCAACAACCAGGCCATCCGGGAGTCGGAAGGAGAATATGTGCTCCTGCTAAACCCGGATACCTTAGTTGAAGATGACACTTTCAGCAAGATCCTCGAGTTCATGGATGCGCATCCGGAGGCCGGAGGTCTTGGCGTAAAAATGATCGATGGAAAAGGCAACTTCCTGCCGGAATCCAAGCGTGGCCTCCCCACCCCTGATGTTGCCCTCTATAAGATTTCCGGTTTGTCAAAGTTCTTCCCAAAATCCCGAACCTTCGGAAAATACCATCTGGGGTACCTCGACAAGGAGGAGATACACGAAGTCGATATCCTTTCAGGTGCTTTTATGTTTATGCGCAGGGAGACCCTTGAAAAGACGGGTCTGCTTGATGAAGAGTTTTTTATGTACGGAGAAGACATTGACCTCTCCTACCGCATCATCAAAGCCGGTTATAAGAATTTCTATTTCCCCAAAACCAGGATCATTCATTACAAAGGCGAAAGCACAAAAAAAAGCAGTGTCAATTATGTGTATGTCTTTTATAATGCCATGGTGATCTTTGCGCGCAAGCATTTTTCTCAGAAGAACGCCCGGCTTTTTTCCATGCTCATTAACATGGCCATATGGCTTCGTGCTTCCGTAGCCATCCTGAGCCGCTTCATTAAAAAGGCCCTCTTACCTTTCCTGGATTTTGCCATGATCTTTGCGGGCATCTACTTTATTAAAGAATACTGGGAAACCAAAGTTATATTCCCCGAAGGGGGCAGTTACCCTCTTGAGTTTATAACTATTACAGTTCCGATATACATTTTAATCTGGTTATTCTCCGTATATCTCAGCGGAGGTTACGACAGGCCGATCAGGCTCATCAGAATTTTCCAGGGGATCGCCCTCGGCACAGTATTTATCCTTGTTGTATACGCCCTGTTGAGCGAATCCTACCGTTTCTCCCGGGCTATCCTCATCCTTGGAGCTGTATGGGGGCTGTCGGCCATGACAATACTCAGGCTTATCCTCCACATGTTCGGACTTAAAAGATACCGGATCGGGACGGAATCCAAGAACAGAAGATTTATCATTGTGGGACAGAAAGATGAGGCTGAGCGTGTTGCGGAGCTCCTCCATAAGACCTGGCTCACACCTGCCTTTGTTGGTCTTGTCAGCATCAAGAACAATACTGAAAAAGATGGTCAGTTTATTGGAACCATCGAACAGCTACCGGAGATCATCACCATTTATAAGATATCGGAAGTGATCTTCTGCTCAAAAAATCTCCCTCACCAGGTGATCATCGACAAAATGTCGGAACTGCAGCATCTGAGGATTGATTTCAAGATTGCTCCGGAAGATAGCCTGTCGATCATTGGTAGCAATTCTATCAATACATCAGGTGATCTTTATACTGTCGACATCAACTCAATCACATCGCCTAAAAACCTGAGGAATAAGCGTTTCGTTGACATCTTAGTTGCTTTATTCCTGACTGTATTTCTGCCCCTGAATATCTTTATCATCAAAAGCCCGGCAGGTTTGATCAGGAATATCACCCAGGTGTTTTTCGGGCGGAGATCCTGGGTAGGTTATAATAGCCGTGACCCTTCAGAGATGGAGAAATTGCCCGAGATAAAGTCAGGGATACTTCACCCTGAAGATGCCTTCCGGAAAAAGCAGCTAAACCATGATATCACCGGTAAGTTGAACCTGATCTATGCCAGGGATTATAGCTTTACTACGGACCTGAACATCATCTATCGGGCCTATAGCGACCTTGGAAGAAAATCTAAATGAACATTATTATAGCTTAATTGTATATTTAGGTGAATTAAAGAATTACAGCATGTCCAATTTTCAGATTGTGATGCCCAAGCTGGGCGAGAGTATAATTGAAGCAACCATCACCAAGTGGCTGAAATCTCCCGGAGATACTATCGAGGAAGATGATCCCATTCTTGAGATCGCTACTGACAAAGTAGATTCTGAGATCCCCTCACCCGTTGAAGGTGTTCTCAAAGAAGTATATTTTCAAGAAGGAGATGTTGTTGAAGTGGGTAAGGTAATCGCTGTTGTGGAAACCGAAGGTGAAGACAGTGGAGAAGCAGCCTCACCAGTTGCAGTAATTGAAGTGGCTGAAGTAAAACCCGCTCTTAAAGCAGAAGTAAAGACTGAAGCTGTTGCTGATGACACAGCAGAAGCAACACGTTTCTATTCACCTCTCGTGAAGAATATTGCCAAGACCGAAGGCATTTCCATGCTTGAATTGGAAGGCATCGATGGCAGCGGCAAAGAAGGCCGTGTAACCAAGCAGGATGTGCTCGACTACCTGAAGAATAAGCCCGCTTCTTCGGCACCGGCAAGCCCGGCTGCAACTAAAGCGGCTGTACCAACACATGCAGCTCCACCGGTGACCAGTGCAGCAGGAGATGAGATCGTGGAAATGGACCGCATGCGCAAGCTTATTGCTGACCATATGGTGATGTCGAAGCAGGTATCACCACATGTCACTTCTTTCATTGAAGTGGACATGACGAATGTCGTAAACTGGCGTAACAAGGTCAAGGATATGGTGATGAAACGCGAAGCAGAAAAGCTCACCTTCACTCCTATCCTCATTGAGGCCACAGCACAGGCCATTAAAGACTATCCGCGCATAAATGCCAGTGTTGACGGAAATAATATGATCATCAGGAAAAACATCAATATTGGTATGGCAGCAGCGCTGCCCGATGGAAACCTCATTGTTCCTGTAATCAAAAATGCTGATCAGAAAAGCCTGCTTGGCATTACAAAAGATGTAAATGATCTCGCTAACAGGGCACGTTCAAACAGCCTTTTACCAGATGAGATCCAGGGAGGAACCTTTACTACAACGAACTTTGGCTCATTTGCAAGCATTACCGGGACTCCTATCATCAATCAGCCACAGGTAGCCATACTGGGCATTGGCGCCATCAGGAAAAAGCCTGTTGTGATCGAAACTGCCCAGGGCGACATGATCGGTATCAGGCATATGATGATCCTTTCCCTGGCATATGATCACCGCGTTGTGGACGGTGCCCTCGGAGGCATGTATCTCAAACGCGTGGCCGAACTGCTGGAGAATTTCGATACCAACAGGAATATCTAATCATATTTCGTCGAATAAAAACATTTTGCTGTACTTTCGCAGTGTATCAATATAATTAATCCACCTTTCATGGAATTGAACTTAAGCAGGCCACTGGCCGTATTTGACCTGGAGACTACAGGTATCAGGGTCGCTACCGACCGAATTGTTGAAATATGTATAATAAGGATAGAGCCTGACAACAGTACACAGGTAAAGACCTACCGGGTGAACCCGGGCATCCCTATACCACTGGATGCTACTCTTATACATGGAATCTCTGATGATGATGTAAAGGATGAGCCGACATTTAAGGAGCTTGCTGTCGAGCTGAACGAGCTGCTTAAAGATTGTGACCTCTCGGGTTATAATTCAAACAGGTTCGATATTCCGCTCATGGTGGAGGAATTTCTAAGGGCTGACACCGACTTTGACCTCCGCGATCGCTATTTCATCGATGTGCAAAATATTTTTCACAGGATGGAGCCCCGAAACCTGAAGGCAGCCTATAAGTTTTACTGCGAAAAAGATCTTAAGAATGCCCACTCAGCAGAAGCTGATACCACAGCAACATACGAGATCCTAAAATCGCAGATCGAGCGCTATAAGGGAACTGAATATGAAGATGCTGACGGCAATGTGAGCACTCCAATACAAAATGATATGAAAGCTCTGCATGAGTTTTCTTATAACACACGTTTCGTTGATTTGATCGGCCATATTGTTTTCAATGCGAAGCAGGAAGAAACCTTTAACTTCGGGAAGCACAAAGGGCGGACTGTAGAAGAAGTATTCCGCAAAGAGCCTCAGTACTTCGACTGGATGATGAAAGCGGAATTCCCACTATCCACCAAGAAGGTAATCACTGCCATCAGGAAAAGGTACATCGATCATAAGTTATTCTAAATAATTCACCATGAAGATCATCTGTATTGGCAGGAATTATATCGACCATGCCAAGGAGTTGAATAACCCTGTCCCGGAAAACCCGGTATTTTTTCTAAAACCCGATACTGCCCTGCTCCGCAGGAACAAAGCTTTTTACTACCCTGACTTCTCCGATGACATCCATTACGAATGTGAACTGGTAGTAAAGATCAATAAGCTTGGAAAAAACATTCAGAAAAAATTTGCTCACACCTATTATGATGAGATTGGCATTGGCATAGACTTTACTGCCCGCGACCTTCAGAGCAAGGCAAAGAAAAAAGGCCTTCCATGGGAGATTGCCAAAGCCTTCGATGCTTCGGCTCCGCTCAGCCTGGATTTCATTTCGAAGAGTGAGTATAAAGATATTCACAGCATCCCTTTCCACCTCAACCTCAATGGTGAGACCGTACAGGAAGGAAGCTCAGCTGACATGATCTTCAATATTGATGATCTCATTGTATACCTATCAAAATTTTTCACCCTAAAAACCGGGGATCTCATTTTCACAGGCACGCCGGCAGGTGTTGGACCTGTTAAAATTGGCGATAAATTGGAAGCATATATCGGAGATCGGTTAATGCTTGAGTGTAGTATCAAATAGGTATGTGGTATGTGGTATGTGGTGTGGGGTGTATGGTATGTGGTGTGGGGGTATGCAACTAATTTCTTGCATCGAAATGTTTCGTCCTGTATTCTATTAGTTTTCTGAGTTTCATCGAAATCACATCTATTTTTTGCAGGATGACCTTGTAAATCTTCACATCCAACAAGTGATTCACATCATAAGCAATCATTATCTGTGCCCTCAATTCAGCAAGTGAAGCCTTGGCATTATAAAAATACCTCACCCCTAATTTATTGAATCCTGATTCCTCTCCTTCGGCAATATTTGAGGGAATGCTAATTGCAGCACGCCTCATCTGATCCCTTAATCCAAAATCTTTCGCTAGTGTTCCAGAACAAGTAATTCGGTAAATTTCTATAACCAGATTGTGTGATAATTTCCATACTTCTAAATTGGTAAAATCTCCCATATTAATAGTTCAAAGCCTACTTATTAATACCAAAAAATGACAAATGTCACAGGAATTTGGAAATAAGAATCAAACATCAGCTACTTTCCACACACCACATACCCCACACCAAGCGAAACCTATGAAAAGATAATATCCGATACTATTTCCTGTCCTACAATTTCATTTAACGATTTTATTATCTGGCTTTTTTGGTAAGACAACTCCGTTTTCAAAGCCGGCGAATCGAGTTTTACAAAGAGTTTCGATCCCTTGAAATACAGATCGCGTGTATGATTGGTGATCATCTCGCCGGTAACCTGTGGCCAGGCCTCTATGATGCGTGCTTTTTGCAGTTTCCCTTCCAGGCGGTAGTTCGACATTAGCTCGCGGATGACTTCACTCAGTGGTTGTTGGTTGCTTCTTCTGGCCATCTCTATTATTGTTCGGGATCCGACAGCATGCCATCGGATACATTGAATATTAAATGATCTATATCGATGATCTTAAAGACGTTCTCTATCCTGCTTCTCTGTGTATCGGTTATAAACACCTGTCCGAAATTATTTTCACTTACAAGTTTAATCAGCTGTTGCACCCTGTGATCATCAAGTTTATCGAAGATATCATCGAACAATAGTATGGGTTTGTATCCCTTTTCCTCTTTAGTATATTCGAACTGTGCCAGTTTGATGGCGATTACAAATGACTTTTGCTGTCCCTGGGAGCCAAATTTCTTGACAGGATAATCGAAGATGCTGAATTTGAGGTCATCCTTATGAATGCCGGCAGTTGTGTATTTCACCATCCTGTCTTTATTCAGTGTCGCAGTGAGCAATTCCGCCGATGAAGAATTATGAAGGTGGGATTCATACTCTATAGAAACCTTCTCCTTTCCTTCTGAGATAAAGTCGAAGTATTTCTGAAAAATAGGAATAAAACGCTCTATAAACACCTCTCGTTTTCTGAATATTTCATTCCCCAGTTTGGAGAGCTGCTCATCCCAGATATCCAGCATAGAAGGATCGAAGAAATTCCTTTCG
This sequence comes from Bacteroidota bacterium, assembly GCA_003648575.1. The sequence goes on along the minus strand of QMPN01000114.1, from coordinate 1,528 downwards.
TAAAACTGCTTCAGCAGGGAGTTTCTTTGCTGCAATGCCTTATTATAATTGATCAGGTCGTCGAGGTAAATCTTATCAAACTGGGAGATCACACTATCGATAAGCCTGCGCCTGATCTCGCTGCCTTCATTGATCAGGTCGCGGTCGTAGGGCGAGATCATTACCAGCGGGAAAGACCCAATATGATCGGCCAGTCGGTCGTATGTTTTATCGTTCAGTTTGAACAACTTGCGCTCACCCATTTTTTGCACACAGCTTACTTTATCATTCGAATCCCCGTTACGAATAAACTGCCCATGGATGGCAAAGAAAGTTTCGTCATGTTTGATGTTCTGCGTATCGACAGGATTAAAATAGCTCTTGCAGAAAGAAAGGTAGTGGATAGCATCCAGCAGGTTGGTCTTCCCCGTACCGTTGTCACCCGTAAAGCAATTGATCTTCGGGGAGAAGTCAGCTCTCGCTTCCCCATAGTTTTTAAAATTGGTGATATTTAGGTTTTGCAGGTACATTATGTCAATGCTTCTATCTTTTTAGCCACTTCTTTCATCAGCCATTGGGGTGTGGAGGCTGCCCCACTGATCCCGACAGTTTCCATACCGGCAAACCATTCAGCATTCATTTCACTGGTTTCGCTGATGAAGTGTGTTCCGGGATTCACTTCCAGGCAGGTGTTGAACAGTTTTTTACCGTTCGAACTCTCTCGTCCGCTCACAAAGATAATGAGCTCGTGTTCTGATGCAAACTTTTTTAGTAAGGGTACACGGTTCAGCACATGCTTGCAAATTGTATTATAACTCTCAAGATCAGAAGCAGGATTCTTTCTCTCCATCTGCTCCTTTATTGCTTTTGCGATCAGTTCAAAGCTAATATCATCCATAGTAGTCTGCGAAAACAATCGTACCGGCCTGCTCATATCCACTTTCGCCAGATCCTGTGCAGCGCGGATCACAACACCAAGGCCTTTAGTATGGCCCATCAGCCCCATAACTTCAGGGTGCTGTGGCTTTCCAAATATCACCACCTGCCCCCCGAGTTTCTCCATCTCCTCTGCCGCTGATTTCACATCTTTTTGCAGTTTCCTTACCACACTACAGGTAGCATCGATCACTTCAACATCATTTTCTTTAGTCAGGTCATATGTTTCAGGCGGTTCTCCGTGGGCACGGAACAGCAGCTTTTTCCCCTCTAGCAATGGGATAGTTTCTTTTTCGACAATCTTCAATCCATCATCACTCAGCCGCCCCATCTCCATCTCATTATGCAGCAAAGAACCCAGGCAATGAAATTCAGCTTCCTTTTCCAGAAACTGATCTGCTTTCTTAATTGCGAGTTTCACTCCGGGGCAAAATCCGGCTGCTTTATCGATGGTGATTTTCATGAAATGCAAAGATAGTAAAAGGATACTGGTTACTGGATGCTGGTTACTGGTTACTGGTTACTGGTTACTGGTTACTGGTTACTGGATACTGGATACTGGATACTGGATGCTGGATACTGGATGCTGGTTACTGGTTACTGGTTACTGGTT
>QMPN01000113.1 GCA_003648575.1 Bacteroidota bacterium | reverse complement strand
TATCATTTTACCCCTTGATGGGGATTGATATCTAAAATTACACAAAATTTGAGTATTTGTCAATTGCACCGGCTCAACCGGTTTAACTGCTTATGCAGGAATCCTTTCTACGATAAGTTAATTGAGCATTAATAGGTCTATGGTTCGGGGGACGAGGGACGGGTGCGCGGGTGTTAATCATCCTTGAGGCAGCGGACGCTATAACCATATTCTGTGCTACTGGGCATGCGCATTACACCATCTGAGCCGTGGCCCAGCATATGTGCCCAGTTTCCATACTTGGTGAGCATGCTCGATGACCAGAAGTTGCCATATTTTCCATTCCCAACAAACAGGTACACTCCACCATCATATCCTCGTGCACCGGCTGGCAGTCCGGAAAAGCCATGAAGGTCGTTACCATTGCCACCACCATACCATTCCTGGCTTGTTTTAAGGTTCATTCCTGCATCTAAACCACGAAAATATTTGGAAATATCCCACTCCGGGTCTCCAATACTATACTGGCTGTCGACTGCGCCTTCAAGGATTTTCCATTCTTCATCAGTTGGGACATGCCAGCCAGATGGGCAGATACCCTGTGAACCCTGCAGAGTGCTGTATTGCATCATTTCCGGCCATTGGTAAAGCCCACCATATTTTGAGCAGCTGTCAGGATCGTTATCATAGCAATACTTCTCCATGGTAGCGTTATCTTTCATGTTTGCACTCACATCTATCATCGTACCGATATTCAGGTTTTCTTTCAACCAGCACTGGCTGAAGATCTGTACAGTATTATATATTTGCCCGCCATAGCTTACCGTGGGTGTTCCCGGGCAGGGGCCACCGTCCGTAAACTGGAAGGTATAATCTTTGTTGCTGGTTGGCATATCGATGATCCCGGATTCTTTAATGTATCCCTTGAAAATTTGTGAGGAGGCTTTGGCTGAAATTGTTTCATGGTTGCTCCCAATATGCTCAAGAAGGCATTGTTGAGATGAATGCCGAGCATTTGAAAGTATCTTAATGCTTTCGGTCCTGCCATTCCATGATGCAGTGAGAAAAAACAGCTTCCCGGAGCCGGGAACAAAGCGAAAATCCTGTCTGCCTTTCTCCATCTGAACATATTTCCGGAAAATGATCCTTCCCTGCAGATCTAAAACCGAAATTTGTAGCATTCCATTTCCGGGAATGAACATCGCCACAGTACTTTGATCAATGACCGGGTTAGGGTAATTTTGATAAAGGTGAAAGGGCTCATCCTTTTGCCGCTTATCATTGATGCCAACAGGGTTAAAAGTGGCATATCCAACGTAAAGCAAGGTGTCTCCTGAGGCCATTTCCAGGGAAATTGTTGTATCAGGCCAAAAAATAATGTGTTTATTACCCTGCGTACGGTTTATAATCTTAACACTGTCCAATTGAACATGACTTGCACTATCAACCGCTGTAAAAGTGAACTCAAAAGTTGATTTCTGCCCCATTGATGTAATGGCTGTGAAGCATATCAGAAAGGTGTGTAAGTATCTGTAAATCATACGCTAAAGGTATTTAGTGTGGCTAAAAGAAATTGTCCTGTTCTCTGTTACCTCTAAGACCGAATTTGCATGTATAAGGTTGCATTAGATGTATTTGTACGGGCAAAATATTGCCCTTTACGAACAAAAAGATCATATTTTTTAATAAATTGTTCTAAAATATTCATTGTCTCGTTTAGAAAGAATATTATATTTGTGATGAAACATTTATTAACCAACCTTAAAATTTTACAATCATGGAAGGATATTGTGTAAAGTGCAAAGCAAAAAAAGAAATCAAAGGTGCTGCTGAAGTAACTATGAAAAATGGTAGGAAAGCAATGAAGGGTACATGCCCAACTTGTGGAACTGGCATGTTCAGGATCCTCGGAAAAGCATAGGTTTATAAGTTTTTCTTAGAACAGCACTTTCAGATACCACTTGTGTGTCTGACCTTGCCCCAATTGAATAGCATGATGCACCATTGGTGTTGTTATGTGCAAGATTCTATTGGGGCTTTGCTATTTTTATCAGAGGGTAAATTCAGATGATGGAATCAATACCTTTTCATTTCGATGGCATTTTCAGAACTTACCTTCATATCCGCGGGGATGATGTAAATGCTCATATATCCATTCTTTAGAGAACTGGTCTCTCGTTTTTCGTCTATCATATATTTACCTTCTGTCGTAGGGATCTCTACCTTTGCTGATGCTTGGCTTTCTTCGGTGGGCTTGCTTTCAGATCCGGAGATGGCCAGAGCGAAATTACTTTTGCCTGCATCTTTGTCCTTTTCAATTGGCGCAGCCTCTTCGAAAAGCTTTTGATCACCAAATCCCCTTAATATGACCAGCTGGCCGGGCTCCCACTTGTATACACTATATAGTTGATTGAAGATAGCTTCTTCCATTTCGGCTATTGGCCCCTTCTGATCTTTCAGTATCTCCAGGCCTACTTTCTCTGCAATGGCCATCCCGGTATACAGATTTACTGTCAGATCGTGATAGGCAGAGCTGGCTTTGGCTTTGTTAAGCAATCCACCCTTGACCTCGGAAAATAAGGTGAAGAAAAGACCGTCTACATCACCTGTGTTGATCATATACATCGCATCGGTAAGGGAGAGAAAGGAACCTAATCCCAACACATTCAGTGCCACTGACATTAACTGATCATCCTTGCTGTCGATATTGAAAGGATTGCTGACAAAAAATATCTGCCCCCAATCAGCAGCCATCCCTGTTTGAATATTGAAATAGGCTTTTCGGGCCGGATGATCCGCCTCAAAAATTTCATTTCCGTGCTGATCGGTAAGCGTTAGACGTGCTTCGTAATAATGGTTTCCGATTGTTTGTGGGCTGACTCTCGGAAAGCCCTGATAATCTTCCAGGCTCATCTCAGGCATCCATAGCATATTCAAAACATCTTTGTCTTTAAAACTCCTGACATTCATATTCTCTGAAAAGCCTGGGTCAGGATAGTTTTCCAGCTTCAGCTGATCCATTAAATACTTGGGGACAGTGCTGATATTCTCGATTTCAAGTTTCACGAAAAGCATAGTATTCCCGGATTTCTCATCCAGACCCCAATAATTGAAAAACGCGCTGAGGTCGAGATTCGGATACTCAGCCAGCTTTATCTTCACGCGAATAGGAATTTTTTCCCCTGCATTGAGCTCTCCCTTTCCTTCGTAAGCATTTTCTACAAGGTCGAAAATAATATTCATGCCGACGGTAATCTTCGCCTCCAACGGGGTGGCCATTTGATCGGATGTGATCTTGATGGTTTCTGTAATCGGCCTGCTAAGTTGCTTTTCAGCTGCGTAATAGTATTGGACCTCTGCCCAGCCCTGCTCGTCTGTGCTTAGATTCAGCTCTGTACCTTCAATCCCACCGGGACCGCGTAACATGCCAACAGGACTAAGCTCATCGATCAGAAAGTGCACCTTTGTGTTGATCAGGGGATTAAGATCTCCATCCTCAAAATATGCCTTGATCAGGGCCGGAAATCGTTTGTCGGGAGGCACAATCCCCTCAGATGAAACTATACCCGGGGAGGGTTCAACTTGTACTTTTCCATCATCCAGAATGTAGCTGATATAGGCTTTGTCCTCAACATCAAATTCTTCGCATACGGCGTTCACTGTGGAAGTTAATTTAAGCGATGGGGCTTCCTGAAGTCTTTCTCCTGTGGGTGCTGTAAAAATTATCCTGGCCTGTCCGTTTGCATCTGTAACGGCTGTTGTGGCTGAGAGCTCTCCCGCTTTAAATTCAGAATACTCATCTAAGACAAAGTTGATCGTCTTTCCTGCAAGGCGCTTTTGGGAATTTTCATCGCCTAGTGTGTATTCATATAGGATGGCAGTTATTTCCACAGTGGATTCCCCATCGGGTTTTACTCTTTTGGGAGTATTGTAGATTTTGATGGCGTATTCTTTTTCTGGTGTGGAAGCTTGACTAGTTGTTTCATCCAGGCCTATGATTCCTTCAGAGGTTTTGGTCAGAGGGCTAGGTTGAGACTTATGGTCGTGCAAGAAATCACCCGTATGATGATTTAGCTGTGGATTACGATTTTCCGAGAAACCTTTTATTCGTGGCGCAACATGAAATTTAATAACAGGATGCCTGTCGATTCTATTACCAATTTCCTCCGAATTTCCAGATACATGCCAAAATTGGTTCTGTTCACCATTACATTTGAATGAACCTTCATATATATAGGAACCAGTGCCACGCTCAGATTCGAATGTTGCAAGCAAGCCATTTTCGTTAATATAGATCCATTTTCTGCATGGACCTTCATCATCTGAAATCAAGCTCCAGCATTCAATATCTGCCAGGATTACATGAGTATAATCCATGAAACGGTGTCCCCAAAAATCAAAATAGCGTAGTAACCTCTCATCAGTTGAGTTGATCCATGGATTTTTTGCCACATATATCCTAACTCTGGTACCATTTTCACCCTCCCAGGTACCGAGTCCATTAATAAGACTATCACTGAAATATTTAGAGCCAAGATAAATTCTAGAATCTCCTATCTGTTCTGTATTTTGGTATGCATACCAATCTTTTCTTTCCCACTGTTGTGCATTGCAACGAGTCGAAAATACTTGAGAAAACAAACAAAATAGCAGAACGGCAATCAATTGCCTGTTAAATTGGATTTTCATATTAACTCTCTTTAAGTTATAAATTGGTCGACTTAAAGATAGAAAACTAATTTATTATTTGCAATGGAAGGATGGAAGACTGTATGACTTGAGACTCGAGACTTGAAACTGGCTGTAGCCTATGGCCCCCATAGAATGATGAGATCCTAATGATTAGTGATTAGTTAAGATTGGTAGTGCTGAATGATGAAGATTGAGTGGGGTTCGAATATCAAGTATCGGATATCAGATATCGAATATCACACGGATATTTCCCCCTTTATGTGCGGATGCGACTCGTATCCCACCAATTCGAAGTCATCGTATTTGAAATCGAAGATATTGCTTATTTCAGGATTGAGTTTCATTTGCGGCAGAGGATGGGGCTTGCGGCTGAGCTGCAGCTTCACCTGGTCGATATGGTTGAGGTAGATGTGCGCATCGCCGAGGGTATGAATGAACTCACCGGCTTGGAGGCCTGTAGCCTGTGCCATCATCATGGTGAGCAGGGCATAGGATGCAATGTTAAAAGGTACTCCGAGGAAAATGTCACAGCTGCGCTGGTACATCTGGCAGGAGAGCTTCCCATCGGCCACATAAAACTGGAAAAATGCGTGACATGGGGGCAGGGCTGCCTTCCCGGAGGCTACATTTTCTGAAAAAGACATGCCGGGCCGCGGCAATACCGAAGGATTCCATGCTGCTACGATCATGCGACGGCTGTCGGGATTATTTTTTATAAGTTCGATCACTTCGGCGATCTGGTCGATGCCATCACCGTTCCAGTTGCGCCATTGTGCGCCATAAACAGGCCCGAGATCACCATTTTCATCGGCCCATTCATTCCAGATGTTTACCTTGTTGTTGTTCAGGTATTTGATGTTGGTGTCGCCATTCAGGAACCATAAAAGTTCATGTATGATAGAGCGGAGATGTAATTTCTTGGTCGTCATAACAGGAAATCCTTCCTGCAGGTCGAAGCGCATCTGGTAGCCAAAAACGCTCATCGTTCCCGTACCGGTCCTGTCACTCTTCTCCACGCCATGGGCCATCACGTGATCCAATAAATCAAGGTATTGCTTCATATTAATCTTTTGTGTCTCAAAAGTACTTAAAACTCTAAAATTTTAATGCCCAAATTCTAAATTCTAAATTACAAATCACCTCACCCCCTTAATCCCCCTCTCCTGAAGTTGATGGGGAAACCGGGTTTTAAATTTGAAACATTTGAATTTTGATTTTGTTTCGAATTTGGGTATTGGAGCTTAGAATTTATATTGTTTGATTTGCAGCATACGCTTCGACCTGCTTAAAAACCCTGATGAGGTTTTCCCCCCATATCTTTTCTATTTCCTCTTCGGTATATCCCCTTTTTACGAGTTCCAGAGTTATATTTCCCATTTCACTCACGTCGTAGCAGTCTTCTACGCCCCCACCGCCATCAAAGTCGGTGCCGATGCCCACATGGTCGATGCCGGCTACTGCCACAATATGATCTATATGGTCAACAACTTTTTTTACGGTTGACAGAACCCGTGGGAAATCCACGTTGAACTGCTGCCAATCGGCACGGGCTTTCTTCATCTCTTCATCGCTCAGGCCTTCCCAGTTGTTATATTTTTTTCTCAGTTCCGCCATGGCACTGTCGCGTGTAGGGTTGGGAGCCGGGTCCTCAACGTACGAACTGAGGATACACATTTGTATTACGCCACCATTTTCTGCAAGTGTTTTCAGCATATCGTCATCCAGGTTCCTGTGGCTGTCGCGAATGTTGCGTGCACAGGAGTGGGATGCGATCACGGGCGTAGCCGAAACTTCTATCACATCATAAAAGGAAGCATCGGAGGCATGCGATACATCTACCATGATGCCCAGCCTATTCATCTCTTTCACCACTTCCTCTCCAAACTCGCTGAGCCCGTCGTGTTCTGCCTCTTCCTTGTCGGATGATGAATCACAAATGTCGTTATGCTTCGAATGGCAGAGCGTAATATATCTTGCTCCCAGATCATAATATTGCTGAACCAGTTCAATATCTCTCCCGATCGGGTATCCATTCTCCATGCCTATATAGATGGCTCTTTTACCTTCTTTCTCCAGGCGGTAGGCATCCTCACTCTTGTATGCGATCTCAGCCAGGTCGGGACAACGGCCGATGGCCTTATGCAGGGTGTCGAATAAGATCATTGCCCGCTCATAGGCCTTGGCATTGCCCGCTTCATCGCGGGGTCCCTGCCCAAGGAAAACAGCAAAGAAAACAGCATCCAGTCCACCTTCTTTCATCCTGGCAAGGTCTACTTTGCTCCCTCGTGCCGATTCGCTGTTATCAACAGTAATATCAAAACCATCACGGGTCATCCACATGGGAGTGTCGGTGTGTGAATCGATGGTCAGCACATTGTCGTGTATCCTCTTTGCCTTCGCCACCACATCTTCTTCAGTAATTTCATTGATGCAAGAGATCATTGCAAGTATCGGAAGTAAGTATACCAATCGCCTTATCATAGCTTTCAATTAAAACATAAAAACTCAAAATTAACTCAACACTCAAAACTCAACACTCAAAACTAACCAAGGATCATCCCCACCATAGTAGCTGAGAAGAGTGAGGCCAGTGCTCCACCTATCATCGCCCTGAAGCCTAACTTCGACAGCATTACCTTTCGGTTGGGTGCAAGTGCGCCGATGCCGCCGATCTGGATGCCGATAGATGAGAAGTTGGCAAAGCCACATAACATATAGGTTGCCATGATCATGGATTTCTCATGGGTAAATGCCTGCACGGAGATGAGGTCTCTCAGACTGGAGTATGCTACCAGCTCGTTCAGAATGATCTTTTCACCGAAGAGGTGTCCGACCAGGGTCATATCATCCGCGCTTACACCTATGGCCCAGGTGAGTGGGGCAATGGCATAGCCAAGGATAAATTGCATGCTCAGTCCGTCATATTGTCCACCCGTAGCGGCGAAGATCATCTCATTCAGGCTTGTCAGGTCGCCCACCTTGATCAAAACAAAGTTCAGCAAGGCAATGAGCGCAATGAACACCAGCAACATGGCTGCCACATTCACGGCCAGTTTGATCCCCTGCATGGTACCATTGGAGATGGCATCAAGCACGTTGGAGCCTATGCTATCCTTGCTTACTGTGATCTCGCTTTTTACGACTTCCGTTTGTGGAACGAGCAGCTTTGCAGCCACAACGGCTCCCGGTGCGGCCATCACCGATGCTGTGATAAGGTGCTTGGCAAAGAGCAGCTGGCTGGCTGGATCGGTGCCGCCAAGCATACCAATATATATAGCTAACACGCCCCCGGCAATGGTGGCCATCCCGCCGGTCATCACAAGCATGATCTCCGACTTGTTCATGTTTTTCAGGTACTCCTTTATGAGCAGAGGCGATTCCGTTTGTCCGAGAAAAATATTGGCTGTCGCGGAAAGGCTTTCAGCCCCGCTGATCCCGAGTAGTTTTTTCAGCAGATAAGCCATTCCGGAAACGATCTTTTGTATGATGCCGTAATAAAATAGTATGCTGGTGATGGCAGAGAAGAAGATGATGGTTGGTAACACCCAGAAGGCAAAGTTGATCATAGGTGATTCTACCTCGCCCGAGATAAAAGACCTGAGCAGGAAGGATGTCCCTTCCTGTGTGAAATCCAGTATCTTCAGGAAAACACTGCCGAAGAACTCTATGATATATTGAAATACCGGCACTTTCAGGACTGTAATAGCAATAATGAACTGAACGCCCAGTCCCAGGCCGATCACCCGCCAGTTGATGGATTTGCGCTTGCTGCTGATGAGGTATCCCAGTCCGAGCAAAACGGCAATGCCAAGCAATCCGCGCAGTAGGGAAATGATCGAAAATCCCCCGACGGAGACTTCACCCTCCGTAGCTGCAGCAGCTTCCTGGGCATAAGATGGGATTAAGAATATTGTAAGTAAGAATAATAGGAGTAGTAATTTCTTGTTCATTTCTTTTTTTTGTTGATCTCGTCCCTGATCTTTGATGCTTTTTCGTACTCTTCATTGTCGACGGCCTTCTGAAGCATCTCCTCCAGTTCTTCAAGCGGATGATCCATGTATTCACCGGTACCGGGTTCCTTTACAATGGTTTCCTCTTCCTCATCCTGCAGCTCCTCGGCTTTGTCATCCATCACGATTCCGGCTTCCGACATGATGTCCTCGAAGGTATATATCGGGCAGCGGAACCGGATGGCCAGGGCTACGGCATCGGAAGTACGGGCATCGATCTCACTCTCTACATCGCCCTGCAGGCAGATCAATTTGGCAAAAAAGACACCCTCCAGGACCTTGTCGATGATCACCTCTTTGACGAAAACGGTATAATGTTCGGCAAAGATTTTAAACAGGTCGGGGGTAAGCGGACGGGGGGGATTCATCTTTTCAAGTTCTACCGCAAT
>QMPN01000112.1 GCA_003648575.1 Bacteroidota bacterium | reverse complement strand
GCACCACCTCGATGGCTTTATTGAGCTGCTCGTCTTCACCAGCATATTCCTTGGCCGGATCGTTTTCCACCCAGATGTGTGGTTCAACACCTATACCTTCTATCACCCAGCCTTCGCCGTCGATGCCAAAAGGTGCAAACTCAGGACGCATCAGTGATCCGCCATCCATAAATGGGATCGGTCCGCGGATGCCTACTACCCCACCCCAGGTACGAACACCGATAATGGTTCCAAGTTCAAGTGCTTTGAACTGATATGGGAAAAGGTCGCCATCTGAAGCTGAGTAATTATCGATCAGCATCACCTTGGGCCCTACAAACACCTGTGCAGGCCTGGTTCCGGGCTGTGCATTCCTCGACATTGAATTCAGCACAAGTACCCTCTGAAGCCTTTCGATGATCATAGGTGAAACATTTCCGCCTCCATTGCCGCGATCATCGATGATGAGGCCTTTTTTATTTAGCTGAGGATAGAAATATTTCACAAACTCGTTCAGCCCCGCTGCACTCATGTCAGGAATATGGATATAGCCAACTTCTCCGTTGGTGGCTTCGCTTACTTTGCGAATATTTTCATGTACCCAGGTGTAATAATACAGTCCCGATTCATCGGTAATGGGTTTTACAATGACCTTGTGAGCTCCACTGACTTTTGGATCAGCATTAACGGTCAATTCAAGCTGTTTGCCGCCTTTCCCGACCAGGGAAGCATAAATATCAACCATATCGGCAGTAGGGGCGCCATTCACAGCAATGATATAATCGCCCTCGTTCACGTCAACACCCACTTCGGTGAGAGGAGAACGTGTACCTGATACCCAGTTTTCTCCATCAAGGATCTCATCGATCTTATAATATCCTGATTTATCACGGCTGAGTTTTGCACCAAGCAAACCGGTCTGTATCCTCTTCGGCTTTGGCTTGTCGCCACCGCTTATATAGGAGTGGCCGATATTGATCTCTCCGATCATCTCCCCTATGATGTAGTTCAGGTCATTTCTGTTATTGACATAAGGGAGCAATACGGCATACTTATCATAGATCGCTGGCCAGTCGAGGCCATGCATGTTGGGTGCATAGAAGAAATCGCGCATCTGCCTCCAGGCATCTTTATAGATCTGGTTCCACTCTGCACGTAAATCAACCCATGCTTTCACATCTGACATATCGATGAACTTATCGAGTTTTGGTTTTGCCATAGGAAGGTCTATCACAGCATATTTTCCTTTTTGTGAAACCAGCACCTTTTTCTTATCGGCTGAAATCACGAAGACTCCCATATTGCCAAGAGATGTTTCTTTCTTTTTCTTCAGGTTGTAATACTTCGTTTCAGCACCAGTACCGCCTGAATCGAAATAGGTATAATATACATTATTCCCTACCATGTTGATATTCCAGTAGTTTCCGGCACTAATCGGAAGGTCGATGATCCGATTTACGATACCATCGAAATCGATATCGATATTGCCATCATCTTCTTCAGCATTTTCTTCTTTTTTCTCATCTTCCTCCTCATCTGATTTGATCTCAACTTCATCATTCTCAGGTTCAAAAGGATTAGGAGTATCTTTCTGTAAGGTCACAAAATAGATGCTTCCCATATCACGGTATGCATGGTTCCACTCGGTACGACTGTATATCGGATTAAAATCACGGTTAGAAGTAAAGAAAAGGTACTTGCCATCGTCACTGAAAGAAGGGCTGCCGCAATTGTACCAATCGTCGGTTATTACATATTTTTCTGCAGTTTCGGTATCATAAATCCAAACTTTAGTCACCCCCAGGGTTTCCGGCAGTGTATAAGTGATATACCTGTTATCCGGTGACCAGTTATAATTTCTCATTTCCCAGGCAGTTGATTCATCGACCAGGGTAACAATCCCTGATTCAACATCCATATACTGCAAACGAAGTTTTTTATCACCCCAGAGAAGTTTCTTGCTGTCGGGTGACCAGATCGGATTGTATTTATAAGTATCTGAATTATCTGTAAGCTGTTCCGGCTCACCTGTTCCATCCTGATTGATGATATAGATCTCACCTTCTCCTGTAATATCAGAAATGTAGGAAATATATTTCCCGTCGGGTGACCATTCAACGTTGCGATCGTTCACTCCGCAGGAAGCAGTCAGGTTGCGAGTGATACCTGATTTTACCGGTATGGTGTAAACATCGCCCCTCGCACCAACAACAATACGCTTGCCATCAGGTGATACTGCAAATGAAGAAATCTGTTTTCCGGCATCTTTCAATTCATTTCTACCGGAGGCCAAATCTTCTGCAATGATCACATTTACCTTATTGATCAGGCCGGTATTCAGGTCAAAAGTATAGAGGAAACCTCCATTTTCATATATAATGGCTTCATCACCCAATGAGGGGAACTTGATATCATACAGCGTATAATCAGTCAGCTTCTCCGTGTTTCCGTTTTCTGTATCATATACGAAAAGGTTCATGGTGCGGTCACGATCAGAGAGATAATAGACCTTAGTGCCATGCCACATAGGGAAGATGTCCTGGTTGTCGTTATCGGTAATATTTTCGATGGTCCTGGTCTCGAAGTCGTAGATCCAGATGTCATCAGCCATCCCGCCTTTGTAATATTTCCAGGTACGGAACTCACGAAAAACCCTATTATATGCCAACTTACTCCCGTCGGGTGAATAAGTACAGAATCCTCCTGCAGGCAGTGGAAGTTCTTCCGACAGGCCACCTACCTTCGATGCAAGAAATAATTGTCCCTTGAAGGAGTTGAATGACTGCTTTCTTGAGCGATATATGATCTGATCATCATCCTTCCATGTCATGACAATATTGTTCGGCCCCATGCGGTCAGAAATATCATCCCTACCCAGTGTTGCAGTGTAGGTTGCCCTGAAGGGCACGCCACCGCCGGAAGGCATCACATATACTTCCGTGTTACCATCATACTGCCCGGTGAACGCGATATTGCTCCCATCCGGTGAAAAACGGGCAAACATTTCATAGCCATCGGCATCGTTGGTCAGTTTCCTGGCCACACCACCATCCTTTTGAACGGTGTACAGATCTCCGGCATAGGTAAAGACCACCTGGTCACCATGGATGGCCGGGAAACGAAGAAGTCTTGCTTCTTCCTGTGCAAACAAACCCACAACAAAGGTCATGAGGATCATCAGAATTGTAATTTTTCTCATCATTGTATCAATTAGTTTAAATTTTTGCCTTTACTGCTCCAAATTAGTGCCAAAGTGTATAAGTACTTTTGTTTCAGCAGTATATTATATCATCACCTGGTGCTTGTGTACGCCCATGTACAAGTTGCGTTCAATAACGGACATTTCAGGCTTTTTTCAGAAAGTAATCTTCACCAATATATAATAAGTACTTCTCTATATTTTTATAGCCTATCTCTTCCAGTAATGCTGCATAACGCTCGATCTGCCTGAGGTGCTTACCTTCTTCCTTGCCCGTTTTATAATCTAACACCACGGTACGGCCTTCCATGATCATCAAACGATCCGGCCTGTATTCATCACCGGAAGATGTCATGATCCCACATTCATTCTTCAGTTTATAATGCCCGTCGAAGAATTCTTTTACCTCTTCGTTGCTTATAATGCGGCTAAGGATATCAAGTAATTCCGCGCCTTTTGATTCTGAAACATTTCCTTTATTGATTTCTGTCTGAATAGATGGTTCCAGGTCAGAAATGGTATCCACATCGCCCATGACCTGGTGTACCAGGTTGCCCCATTCCAGGTTTCTGGCATCATCATCCAGGTCCCAGTAATCCGCAGCATGCCCGCTGAGAATAATCTTTTCACGCCAGTTACCGGAAATAAATTCCTGTGGGTGGATGGCTCTGACCTGCTTTTTAGCCACAGCAGGAATTGGGCCCGGATCACCTATCACGTAATCAAGCTTCGTTTCATCCCATAACTCATTGTCTTCAAGATAGGCCCTGAGCAAGCCCGGAATGTTCTTGATTTCTTCCGCTGCCTCTTTTGGCTTGTCACACATCAGGATAAGCCGTTCTGTTGGCCTAGTGGTTGCGACATATAATATGTTCAGCAAATCAAGTTGCTGCATTTCCAGTTCCCGATCATAAACATGCTTAAAGCATGTATCTTTCAGGCTCTTTGTGATCGGAAGCAAGGCAGTCTTCAGATCCGGCAATTCTTTGTCCCGGATCTCTACCCATTTCTGCTCATTTTTGATCTCTGCCTTGCCATTGGCAAAAGGATATATCACCACAGGAAATTCAAGGCCCTTAGCCTTATGTATGGTCATTACTTTTACTGCATCCATCGCGGCAGGGACAACAATAGAAAAGCGGTGCCTGTTTTCCCTCCAGAATTCCATAAAATCCTCAGGAACAAATCGTTTGTTCATGGAAAAATCGTGAACAACATCCAAAAAGAAGATAACATAAGGGTCTACCGTTTCATGGAGACGGAAAGATCGCAGTATTGCTTCAACACGTTCATAAAGGCCCATTTGGAGCAGTTCCCCGGGATTGAAGTTCATTCCATGCTTTCCCAGTATCCTTTCCAAAGACTGATCATCCTCACCCCGTCCCGGTGAGATATCCTGCAGAAGCCTGCTCAGGGGCTCAGCATCCTGTTTTCCTGCCAAATATGACAGTATCCCTGCCAGGGCGATCTTATCCTTGCTATTGGCGAGAAAGTCGAGACAGTGCAGCAGAAAATTCACCTCTGGTGAAGATGAGAGTAATAAAGATTCGGCAGAGACTACATCTATGCCATGTGTAAGCAGTGTTCTGGCTATCTTGCTCGCTTCATTATTGGAACGGCACAAGATGGCTATATCCCTGTAATCATAGGCTTTATTTTCCTGGAGGTCTTTAACCAGTTGGAGGATTTTATTAAAATATATCGGTTCTTTTTCTGCCTTCACCCCATCATTATCGATGAAATTTATCTGCACCTCTCCCCCGGGCTTTCTTTTCAATATCTTTTGCTCACAATCAGCATAGATCTTCTTAAGGCCATCTGGAAGCAATCCGGAACAGAAGCGGTAAAATGCATTATTGAAATTAATGATCTCCTCGTGGGAGCGAAAATTAAATTCAAGGGTTTTTGGATCAAAATTTCGCTTAAGACTGGCCTCCCTCATGTGCATTTCCTGTGTGTCGGACTTTTCAAAAATTCCCGGAAGGCTGTCGAGTTGTTCAACCTCACCACCCTTGAAGCGATAGATGGCCTGTTTTCCATCACCCACAACCATATTAAACTGTTGCTGTGCCAGGGCATTTTCTATGAGGGGCAAAATATTTTGCCATTCCAGCACAGAAGTATCCTGAAACTCATCGATAAGAAAATGCTGATATTTCTCACCCAGGCGCTCATAAATGAAAGGAATGGGTTCATTGTTCACCACACTGGCAATCCGTTTATCGAACTCAGAGATATGGATCACACCATCGTTTTCCCTGATCTGGTCTACCACTAAAAGGATCTCATTCAGCACAGCTAGCTGGTAGATATTCTTTTTGAGAATAGAATAAAATGTGTATTCTTCTTTATTCTCTTCTGCATAAGTATGTATTTCACCCAGCATACCACCCATCTCATCCATATGACTGTCGACCAGTACCTTGCGTTCGTTTGCCAGGCTTTTCGAATACCATTTATCATCTTCCAGGGCATCTTTTACCCTTGAATCACTATTTAAGCCATCGAAGTTCCTTACACTCAGTTTATTTACATAGCTATAGAGTCCCCTCGTGCCATATGCAAGATCTGTAGGGTCTATGCCCTGATCACTCCAGAACGACATCAATTCTCCTGCCTTTCCGGAAAGGTCATTCTCAAACTTCCTGCATTTATTATTCAGCTTCCCGCTTACCTTTAGTATTTCTTCACTATCCATCTTCTGCAGCGCCGGGAGAAACTTAACGATATCATCATATAGCAGGCGTCCGGCGAACTTCTTCAGGTCACGTTCAATATTCCAGCCTTTCTCATCATAGATGCGGGACTCGGTAAATCCTGCCAGCGCTTTCGTTGGTCCGTCATCGACACCCACCCGACTCAAAAGTAAGTCAACGGCCTGGGCAACGAGGGTATCAGCCTGTACCTCGACCTCAAAATTTAGTGGTAAGTGGAGATCAAAAGCAAAAGTCCGCACGATACGGTGAATAAAACTGTCGATGGTACTGACTGCGAAATCCTGGTAATTGTGCAGAATATTTGTAAGCACTCTGCCTGCATAATGAACAATCAGGCTACGCTCCAGGCCGGTTTCCGCCTCCAGTTGTGGCAGCATGATCTTAACCGCATTACTTTCGGCATGGGTCTCCGGATCGGAGATCTCCGTAAGATTAAGCAGGATCCTTTCACGCATCTCATTAGCCGCCTTATTGGTAAAAGTAATAGCCAGGATATGTTTAAATGCATCCGAATTCTTGTCCAGAGCCAGCTTCAGATACTCTTTTACCAGGGTATATGTCTTACCAGATCCTGCCGAAGAACGATAAACATGGAAGTTTTTCATGCCATGTAAAGATAGTAAAAAGGTACGGGGGACGGGGTGCGGGGGACGGGGAAATCCTAAATAAAATCTTACTTTTGTTTTTCAATCCAATAAACATGAAGAGACTGACCTTATTACTTATAGCGATGATGATGGTAACTGTTTACGCACAGGAGCCTGAAAAAGCTGTTTATAAAACGTACGAACCCGGGTTTTACCATAAGGAGATCCTTCCTGATGCAAAGGACAAGACTGAGCATGCTCCAAGGGAATTCTTTGCTGCCTCTCTTTCGGCAGAAGACTATCCTACCGACCCGGGAGAATATACAAGCTACTGGCATTCTGCACCCCATTCGCAGGGATCGACAGGTACCTGCTGGTGCTTTGCTACCATTTCCTTCCTCGAATCAGAGGTATACAGAAGCAGTGAGCAGGAGATCAGGCTTTCAGAAATGTATATCGTTTACTGGGAATATGTTGAGCGGGCCAGGGCCTTTGTTGAGAATCGGGGCGACATATACTTTGCACAGGGATCGGAAGCAACGAGTGTGCTGCGTATTATGAAAAAATATGGAATTGTTCCGGAGACCGAATATCCTGGATTGCCTGATGACAAGAAGTTCCACAACCATGGGCATATGGTGAAGGAAATGAGCGATTACCTGGCAGGAGTTAAGAAAAGTAATGCCTGGAACACCGTTATGGTCGTCTCCACCATTCGAAGTATCCTGGACCAGCATATGGGAGCACCGCCGCAAAGTGTAATTTTTGGCGGGGAACACTATTCTCCCCTGACTTTCACGAAAAAAGTATTGAAGATCAACCCGGACGATTATTTCAGTTTCATGTCGACCATGTCGCAAACCTATGATCAGCAAGGTGAGCTGGTAGAAGCAGACAACTGGTGGCATTGTGATGATTACTATAATGTCAGGATTGATGACTTCCTTCTGGTGATCGATGATGCACTCGATAGTGCCTATACCGTATGCATTTGCGGTGATATCAGCGAGCCTGGGATCGACAGCTGGAGTGAGGTTGCGATCGTTCCCGACTTCGATATCCCGCCATCATATATCAACGAGGCATCCCGCGAGATGCGCCTGACCAATGGCACTACCACCGATGACCACTGCATACATATCGTTGGATACCTTGATAGCGGTGATACCAGATGGTATATGATAAAGGACTCTGGGGCGGGAGGCTTTAATGGACCCAATAAAGGTTATCGCTTCTTCCACGAGGATTACATTCGCTTGAAGATGATGAATATTATGGTTTATAAGTACGCTGGCAAGCGGGTGCTGGATGGGATAATTAAATAGTAGGCAGTAAGCAGTAGGCAGTAGGCAGTAAGCAGTAGGCAGTAGGCAGTAGGCCGTAAGCAGTAGGCAGTTGGCAGTAGGCAGTAAGCAGTGGGCAGTAGGCGGTTGGGTGAGAACTTCTTCTATCCCTTGTACTCCGAAGCAAAGCGAAGGAGGAATCTATCATCTTCTACAATTTGCTTTCTACTTTTCACGATCTCATTCGCCTTCTACAGTCAGTTGAGTCGGTTAAATCAGTTAAATCGGTTGAATCGGTAATTGGTAATTCCTTTTTGGCAAATCTGGCATGATGTTCTGGTTCTTACAGCCAGAAGGTGGTTTCTAAATATCCGGAACCAAAGTGATGGCGGCCCTTCCTCTCTCTGATCCCGCCTGCGCTTAAGCTTCGGCGGCCGAAGCAGGATGACAATTTTTATCTATACGTCTTGCAATGAAAATCAAATTCTGCGCCAATACCTAACATCAGGTGAATTTCTTCTTCTATCCCATCTTTAGCATGTGATAATTTTCACTTTTGGGTATTAATCTGTAGAAGAAGTACTGAAATAAAAGGTGCTCAAACTTGCATAAAGGTAAATTATTATTTACTTTTGTTAATGCCTGTTTGAATGAAATGCTCAGAATTATTAAGAATTCTCAATGATGATGGCTGGTATACGGCCTCCCAAAGGGGATCACATGTAAAACTAAAGCATAATGAGAAGAGCGGTAGCATAATATTCCCAAGCCATGGCTCTCGTGAAGTGGGTAAGAGATTAACCGGAAAATTGCTGAAAAACGCAGGAATAAAACAGAAATGGAAATGAAAAAGCTCAAAAGAAAAGTAGTAATGGTTCTGGAGAAAACAAATACCGGATTTTCAGCCTACGCCCTGGAGTATCCTGTATACACTACCGCAAATAATATCCCGGAACTTCTGAATAATGCATATGAGTCAGTGAGTCTTTTTTTCGACGATGAAAATATCAACGTGCTACCCGAGCAAATCAAGTTTGAGATAGATTTCAAGCAATTTTTTCGGTACTACCGGGTTCTCAATGCAAAATTCCTGGCAGAAAGAATTGGAATGCATCCTACCCTTCTTTCACAATACATTCAGGGAAAGAAAAAGCCATCAAAGAAACAAACTAACAAGATATTGAGTGGGATTCAAAAGGTTGGAAAAGAATTAGCCGAGATCAACCTGATATGAGAATTTCCCATTAAATGAATCACTTTTCTTCGTTCTCCAGTTTCTCGCCTTTCTTGCGTTGGCGCTTAAAGATATCACCGAAGCGGTCGAACTCCTTGGTGTAAAAGATGCCCACTCCTTGTGTATAGGGTGAGAAATAATCGAGGGT
>QMPN01000111.1 GCA_003648575.1 Bacteroidota bacterium | reverse complement strand
ATGGGATTACAGCATTCTGAGATCACATATCGGATGTCTTCTATATTGTCGCTCAGCACCAGGGTTTCCGGTTTTTCATTCATCTTTTCAACGATATCCGGGCTCACCGAGCTATGACTCTTTGATCGAGAGAAGGGCCTGCTGATAAAGCTTAACCAGTTTCCTTTGGGCGACAGCTGCGTAAATGCTTTAACCTTTTGAGGAAGGATATTTCCTTTTACCAGGTCATAATACATCTTATTTTGCGAGGTATAGCGCATAAATTCCATAAATCGCGCAGCTACACCTTCAGTAAATTCTATCTTAAGCTGCTCGAAGTATTTCTGCAACAAGTGTTTGCCTTCCTCTGCATGCTTTTTGTATTCATCTTTCAGGGCTGCCTTAATACGGTGCTTGGCGCGTGCCGTCACCACAAAATCAAGCCAGTTTTCCCTGGGGTGTTGTTTCTTTGATACGATCACCTCTACCTGGTCTCCGCTAAACAGTTTATGACTCAGGGGTACCAGGTCGTGATTCACCTTGCCGCCAATGGCCTGGTTTCCGATTTGGGAGTGAATATTGTAGGAAAAGTCAAGCACCGTTGATCCGGCAGGCAGGCTCTTCAGGTCTCCCTGAGGGGTGTAAACAAAGATCTCGTCGGAAAACAGGTTCAGCTTAAAATCATCCAGGAAGTTGAGAGCATCGGAATCTTCACTCTGCAACATCTCCCTGATCTTGCTCATCCACTCATCCAGCCCGGTGTCGCGATCTGCACCATCTTTATATTTCCAGTGGGCAGCATATCCTTTTTCTGCGATCTCATTCATGCGTGTGGTCCTGATCTGTACCTCCACCCATTTCCCCGACCTACTCATTACGGTAGTGTGCAGGGCTTCGTAGCCATTGGCCTTAGGCAATGATATCCAGTCGCGCAGCCTGGATTGGTTTGGTTTGTAATTATCCGTTATCACGGAATATACCCGCCAGCACTGTTCCTTTTCCTCTTCTTCAGGTACATCAATCACTACCCTGATAGCAAAAAGATCAAAGACATCTTCAAATGGGATCTCTTTTACCTTCATCTTCTCCCAGATAGAAAAGACTGATTTCTCACGGCCAATAATGGTAAAATCCATGCCCTTGCTGGCCAGTTCCTTTTTTATGGGATAAATGAATTTATTGATAAATCTTTTTCGCTCAGGCCTTGATTCTTCCAGCCTGCTATATATGGTATTGTATATCTCCGGTTCAAGAAACTTTAGTGACAGGTCTTCCAGTTCACTCTTAATGGCATGCAAGCCCAGGCGATGTGCCAGGGGGGCAAAGAGATAGAGTGTTTCTGAGGCGATCTTCAGCTGTTTGTCGCGCGGCATGGCCTCCAGGGTACGCATATTATGCAACCTGTCGGCCAGTTTGATCAGGATCACGCGTATATCCACCGACAATGTAAGCAACATCTTACGGAAATTTTCTGCCTGCGCAGATGAAGATGTATGGTCGAAAATCTCTTCGATTTTGGTCAGCCCGTCGATGATGCGTGTGATGGTATCCCCAAACGGGATGCGAATGTCGGCCAGGGTATAATCAGTGTCTTCAACAACATCATGTAAAAGGGCACAAATGACAGAAGTAGTCCCCAGACCTATTTCACCGGCAGCGATTCGTGCCACTTCCAGGGGATGATAGATGTATGGCTCCCCGGATTTCCTGCGCATGTCCTTGTGAGCATCAACAGCCAGGTTGAATGCTTTTCTGACCAGTTTCTTATTGACAGGCTTCTCCCGTTTCGACCAAACCCTGAGCAGGTTGCGATACTGATTTAGAATCTCTTTCTTTTCTTTTTCGGGGTCGGGGATGTACATGCCAGCTACTCCAATACTGAATAAGTAAACAAAGTTACATCAAATAATCATAATGTTTCATGTCCATAGGCCATTATTCAAAGGATTATTCTTAATTTTGAGATGGTCTGAACGATAAGTGATCTTTCATGAAAAAGAGCCTTTTCTTCTTTATCATCATGCTTAGCTGTCTGTCATCTGCGCTGGCTACCCATCAGCGTGCGGGCGAGATCACGTATACATATGTCTCAGGGCTGACCTATGAGATCACCGTGATCACGTACACACGTACAACGGCTCCTGCCGACCGCCCCTTCCTCGAGATATCCTGGGGTGATGGTACCAGCAGTGAGTTGATCCGAACCGAAAAAACCAATCTCGGCAATGACATCAGTCGTAACGTATACGCCTATAAGCCGGAAGTGGGATCCCTGACAAACCGGCACACCTATTCATCACCGGGCACCTATAAGATCTCATTGGAAGACCCGAACCGGAACTTTGGGGTGATGAATATCCCTAACTCCGTAAATGTGCCCCTTTACCTGGAGACTATCCTGACCATCAACCCCTTGATGGGGATAAACAACTCCCCTGTTTTGTTGAATCCTCCGATCGATAATGGCTGTGCAAACCAGATTTATATCCATAATCCCGGAGCCTTTGATATCGATGGCGACAGCCTGGTGTATAGCCTGATCACCTGCCGCGGGGCGGAAGGGCTGCCCATTCCCGGTTACGTTCTTCCCATCTCCACCGACAGCATTGGCATCCACCCGGTCACCGGGGATTTGCTCTGGGTAGTACCACCCATCCAGGGTGAGTTCAACATTGCCATACTGATAGAAGAATATCGAAATGGCATTAAGATAGGAAGCGTGACCCGTGATATGCAGATCAACATTATTGGCTGTACCGGGCAGCATCCACCGGTGATACATGCCATCAGCGACACCTGTGTGGAAGCAGGCGATACCCTGATCTTCGATGTAGTTGCTACCGATCCCGACTCAAATATGGTGGAGTTAACAGGCACCGGCGGCCCGTTCGTGCTCACACATAATCCCGCCTGGATCTATCCCGATCCAGCCGTTGGAATGGACAGTGTAAGGACCACCTTCACCTGGCCCACAGTATGCAACCATGTGCAGAAACAGCCCTACTACACCTATTTTAAAGCCACCGATGACGGGCAACCGGTGAACCTTGTCGACTTGCATACTATAGCTATTACCGTCATAGGTCCTGCACCCAAAGGCCTTACTGCCGAAGGAATTGGCAGCAGCATCCACCTTGGCTGGAACAAAAGTCCCTGCGCCAAAGCATCTAAATATGAAATTTACAGAAGGGTTGGGTACTTTGGATATTTCCCCGGGCATTGCGAAACAGGGGTGCCGGAATACACAGGTTATGTACTGATCCATGAAACGGCAAGCGTAAACGACACTATATATATTGATGATGGAGGCGGAAGCGGACTGATCAACGGATTGGACTATTGCTATATGGTGGTAGCCATATTTGTGGATGGAGCAGAGAGCTATGCTTCAGAAGAGGTTTGTGCAAGCCTGAAAAAAGACTTACCCATCATTACTAATGCCGGAAATGACAGCGCGGATCTCAACAATGGTTACGGCAGGATCGCCTGGTCGAAGCCCACCGAACTGGATACCATACAAATCCCTGGTCCATACTACTATGAATTGCACCGTGCCGAAGGACTCGAAGGGCAAAATTTCGAATTCGTGCAAAGCTTTCCGGGTCTGAACGATACTATGTTTGTGGACCAGGATATTGATCTGAATGCCATCAGTCTTCCATATAACTATAAACTCGATTTACTGAGTTTAACCTCTGGATATATCGGATCTACGCAGGAGGCCACCACTATCTTCCTGAATATTTATGAAACCGACAACCGCCTGGAGCTCAGCTGGGACCTTGATGTGCCCTGGACCAATGAATATTATACCATTTTCAGACGTGATCCCGGAGCAAGCGAATATCTCCCGCTCGCCACTACTCCCCTTCCCCATTATGTTGATTCCAACCTGGTAAACGGAGTAGAATACTGCTACTACATTGAAAGCACAGGGGGCTATGGCAGCACTGGCCTGGTTGATCCTATTATCAACTACTCACAACTGATATGCGGTGTGCCGGTAGATAATGTGCCACCATGCACACCGGAATTAGTGGTCGAAATGGACTGTCAGTTGTATCATAATCTGTTGGAATGGAATAATACCGCATACATTGACAGCTGCGACAAGGACATTGAACAATATTATATTTACTACAGTCCTGATGAAAGCTCTGACCTCTCGCTCATCGATTCAGTGATGCAGAGTTTTGACCATACACTTTATTATACTCATGAAGGCGTTACCCTGGGTTGTTATGCTGTTACGGCACTGGATTCTATTGGCAACCAGAGTGCGTTTAGCAATATCGAATGCACACCGGGCTGTTCAAGCTATGAATTGCCCAATGTGTTTACACCTAATGGGGATCAGCACAATGATTACTTCACTCCTTTCCCGGAAACCATAGGTGGGGTTGAAAGTGTAGAGATCATGATCTTTAACCGCTGGGGTCGCCTGGTGTTTGAATCTTCTGATGACATTATGATCAACTGGGATGGTCGTAACTTTAAAACCAACAAAGAATGCCCCGATGGCACTTACTTCTACGTGTGTGAAGTGCATGAAAAAACCCTGAATGGCCTTGTTCAAAGGACCCTCCAGGGTAGTGTTACTATTTTAAGATAATCAGAATTACTTTTCTTCGAATGCCATTAACATGGTAATAAGGTCAACAACTCTGTTGGAGTATCCCCATTCATTATCATACCAGTTCAATGTACGAACGATGCGTTTTCCGAGCACCTTGGTATATTCAGGATCGTAGATGGAGCTATATGAGTTCCCCACGATGTCGGATGACACAACCTGGTCTTCTGAATAGAGAAGGATATTTTCCATCTTCTTGGTTTTGGAAGCAATCCTGACAGCGGCGTTAATATCATCAAGCGTTACGTCTTTTTCCACCTCAACCACCAGGTCGACCACTGATCCGTCGGGTACGGGTACCCTTGAGGCCATACCGTCGAGTTTGCCCTTAAGTTCGGGGATCACCTTGCCAACAGCTACGGCAGCACCGGTAGTGGTTGGGATGATATTTTCAGCGGCAGCACGTCCACGACGCCAGTCTTTATGCGGTACATCAGCCAGTCGCTGATCGTTGGTATACGCATGGGTGGTTGTCATGAGACCCTCTTTGATACCAAAGGAATCGTTGAGGACCTTGGCCATCGGCGCCAGGCAATTTGTAGTACAGCTAGCGTTAGATATGATCTTATGCTCAGGTTTGAGTTCATCATCATTTACACCAAGTACAACAGTGCAGTCGATCTCATCTTTCGAAGGAACGGTGAGAATGACCCTCTTCGCGCCGGCTTCGAGGTGAGACACGAGACTTTCCCTTGTTCGGAAGATCCCTGTTGCTTCAACAACAACATCAATATTCAATTCTTTCCATGGAAGTTCTTTCGGATCCCTGATGGCAAGCATTTTTACTTTTTCATAAGGAGTGATCAGGTAATCACCTTCCAGGGTGATGTCCTGTCCAAAGCCCGACATTACAGTATCATATTTCAGCAGGTATGCCAGCACTTCATCATCAAAGAGGTCGTTGATAGCGATCACATCGATATCTTCCCTCGCATTGAGAATACGAAACACTGAGCGTCCTATCCTTCCAAATCCGTTTATTGCTACTCTCATTGTGAGCCTCCTTTCTTGTCTAATTCATCATAAGCTACGATCACATCTATGATTCTGCTCGCTGTTGCGAGTGCAGTGTGGTACCAGGTCAGTATCTTTACCATCCTGTTCGGAGACATCATGGTTGCCTGAGTATCGAAATTCACCGAGCGGGTGTCGCCGATAACATCAGTTGACACGATGGGATCCGTCACCACCCTTGCAATATGCGGATTCTTTTCGGCCCATTTGGCCACTGCTTCATTGATTTCCTCTTTGGTTGTTCCTCCTTTTTTCAGAACAAGGGTGAGGTCGAGCAGCGATCCATTAGGAACCGGCACGTTGAGTGCAGAGCCTTCTATGCGTCCTTTGAATTCCGGCATCACATGCTGGATCCAGCGCGGGCTGGGTGTTTCATTGGGAATGATATTCTCTGCAGCTGAACGGCTTCTCCTGAAATCTGTGCTGGCCTTATCGCGTAAAGGCTGGTCAGAAGTATAGGAGTGCACGGTGGTCAGCATGGCATAATCAACACCAAATGCTTCCTCAAGTACTTTCAGGATGAGCGCAGTGGCATTGGTCGTTGCAGAACCTGCTGAAACGATCTTATCACTTGCTTCCATGGTGTTTTCGTTCAAACCCATGATGGCTATCCGATCTATTTCGTCTGTTGGCAGTGTCGTTAACACAAGCCTTTTGGCACCTGCCTGCAGGTGCGGTGTCAGTTCTGCCCTTGATTTGTATATACCTGTTCCATCGATCGCAACATCTACACCCAGGATATCCCAGAGTATATCACCAGGTATCAGGCTCTTGCCCTGAATCATCCTTGCACGTCCGTTTGACGAAACCAGGAAGTTCCCTTCCAGTTTCACGTCGATATCTCCCTTGGTCTCTACTTTCGGCAGATACTCCAGGATATCGGGACGGCCAAGGTCGGCGATGGCTACGATCTCAATACGGTCATCATTGAGGCACAGCCTGTAGATATGGCGGCCAACCTCTCCGAATCCCATAATTCCAACTCGAATCTTGTCCATAATTGTAATATTTGTCTGTTAATAATTCACCTGACACTATTGTTCAGGCCTTCTTCGTCTAATCCCTTTTATGCTAACGGATTAAATTCACTATTGTTCATAAAAGGACGCCAAAATTAGCATTATTATTTATTTGATTGATATTATTTATAATGTTAATTCTCAAATAGCCCATAAGCTCCATTTAATCATTTATCTTTCAAGAATAAATAGTACTTTTGCACCCCTATGGATAACATCCGCAATTTCTGTATCATCGCCCATATCGATCATGGTAAGAGTACCCTGGCCGACAGGCTGCTGGAGATCACCGAAACGATCTCTGAGCGCGACCTGCAGGAGCAGGTACTGGATGATATGGATATTGAGCGTGAGCGTGGCATCACTATCAAGAGCCATGCGATACAAATGGAGCATGTACAGGATGGAAAACAATACATCCTGAACCTCATCGATACACCGGGGCATGTCGACTTTTCCTATGAAGTTTCCCGATCACTGGCAGCCTGTGAAGGTGCCTTGCTAATCGTGGATGCCTCACAGGGCATACAGGCCCAGACGATTTCCAACCTCTACCTGGCCATCGATAACGACCTGGAGATCATCCCGGTTTTGAACAAGATGGATCTGGAAGCGGCAATGCCTGAGGATGTGAAAGACCAGATCGTGGATTTAATCGGATGCGACAGAGACAGTATCATTGAAGCCAGCGGAAAGACGGGCTATGGCGTAGACAGAATACTGGAGGACATCATCGAAAAAGTCCCTGCGCCAAAGGGTGATCCTGATGCACCCCTTCAAGCCTTGATCTTTGATTCCGTATTCAACTCCTACCGCGGCATCATTGCTTACATCAGGATCCTGAATGGTACTATAATCAAAGGTGATGATGTAAAATTCATTAGCACCCATAAAGAATATAATGCAGATGAAGTCGGAGTATTAAAACTGAAACCTGAAGCCAGGAAGCAACTTTCTGCAGGCGATGTGGGATACATTATTTCTGGGATCAAATCATCCAAGGAAGTAAAAGTTGGTGATACGATAACACATATCGAAAACCCCAGCGATATAGCCATTGACGGCTTTGAAGAAGTAAAACCCATGGTTTTCGCCGGTATTTACCCTGTGGATGCCGATGACTATGAAGAATTGAGGGCTTCCATCGAGAAGCTGCAACTGAATGATGCTTCCCTCACTTTTGAGCCTGAATCATCTGCGGCACTAGGATTTGGATTCCGCTGCGGGTTCCTCGGGCTGTTGCATATGGAAATCATACAGGAAAGGCTCGATCGTGAGTTCGACATGAACGTGATCACCACCGTACCAAACGTTTCCTATAAAGTAGTATCGAATAAGGGAGAGGTCATTGAAGTGCATAACCCTTCCGGCCTCCCGGACCAGATATATATCGACCATATAGAAGAACCATACATCATTGCCCAGGTCATTTCCAAGACGGAGTATGTGGGATCGGTGATGAAATTATGTATCGATAAAAGGGGAGCCCTGAAAAACCAGGTATACCTCACCAGCGACCGTGTAGAGGTAACCTTTGAGATGCCACTGGGCGAGATCGTCTTCGACTTCTATGACAAGCTGAAAAGCATTTCCAAAGGATATGCCTCCTTCGACTATCATCAGTCGGAATACAGGCCTGCCAACCTGGTCAAACTCGACATCCTGCTCAATGGTGAACCCGTTGATGCCCTTTCTACCTTGATCCATCGCGATAATGCCTATGATTTCGGCAGGCGCATTTGCGTAAAGCTGAAAGAGCTGATTCCAAGGCAACAATTCGATATTGCCATACAGGCAGGCATCGGCGCCAAGATCATCGCCCGTGAAACCGTGAAGGCCTTAAGAAAAGATGTTACAGCCAAATGTTATGGCGGGGACATCACTCGTAAGCGCAAGCTCCTCGAAAAGCAGAAAAAGGGCAAGAAGCGCATGCGTCAGGTAGGGAACGTTGAAGTGCCACAGCAGGCTTTTCTTGCTGTTTTGAAACTTGATTAGCTTTCATCGAAAACCAATCCAACACTCAACATCCAACACCCAACACTTTTTTTTGTGTAACTTTATCCATAGTAATCCGTCATATCATTAAATCAGGATATTAGGCTTATTGGATCAATGACTACCCGTGAATATAATAATTGTGTGGATCAGCATGCTGATGGTGTGTTCAGGTTTATCCTGAAAAACCTGAAGGATGAGCATGGTGCGCAGGATGTGGTGCAGGATGCCTTTGAGAAGCTATGGGTAAATCATAAAAAGCTGGCTGCGGATAAGGCCAAGTCATACTTATTTACCACAGCATATCATACCATGATCGACCTGATCAGGAGAAACAAGCACACGAACAATCTGGAAGATATGCCTGAAGCAGGCAATACTACCTTCCATGATTATTCTGACCTCAGGGAAGTGCTGGATGAGGCACTGAAGAAACTGAATGAAGTGCAGCGTTCGGTGATCCTGCTCCGCGATTACGAAGGGTATTCATACCAGGAGATTGGAGAGATCACGGGCCTGAACGAGTCACAGGTAAAAGT
>QMPN01000110.1 GCA_003648575.1 Bacteroidota bacterium | reverse complement strand
TTGATCAGCCTGGTTCAGCAGAGCGCAAGCAGGGCGAATAATCCTGACAATAAGATCGGATACGGGATCCCTGATTTCGCGGCTGCCCATCTTCTTTCAGTCTATGAACACGATGAAGACGACCGCTTTTCTGAAGTATTCGTTTATCCTAATCCTTTCAAGGATTTCTTTGAAATGAAGTTTAATGCATCGGAATCAGGCCCGGCCAGGCTGGCAGTGGTCGATATGACCGGACGTATCATTCTTGATAAAAACTACACGATTGTCCCGGGAAATAATATTGTTCGATTCAACGAGCTGGGGAATATTCCTTCAGGCATATATTTCCTGCGTCTTGAAAGCGGAAACTCAGTGTTGACATCAAAACTGCTAAGACAATAGGTATTAGAGGTCCAGATCTGCTGTGATCTGTTTCATTTTATCTTCCAACTCATCACGTACCTTCTCAAAGCTTGCGATATCATTCAATTCACCTTTAACACCGAAGTAGAATTTGATCTTAGGTTCGGTCCCTGACGGGCGTATGCTTATCTTGCTGCCATCCTCCAGGAAGAATTGCAATACATTAGATTTCGGCAGGTCGATATGTTCTTCTGTACCGGCAATCATATCTTTCGCCACAGAAAATTCATAATCCTTGATCATGACCACTCTGCTGTTGTTTATCATGCTGGGAGGATTTTCGCGGAAGCGTTTCATGATGCCTGCGATCTCTTCAGCACCCGACATGCCTTTCTTAACCACAGCGATGAGGCCTTCCAGGTAGAAGCCAAACTCCATATAAATGTCGATCAGGATATCGTAGATAGTTTTACCCTGAGAAGCAGCCCAGGCAGCAGTTTCAGCGATCATGGCACATGAGCTAACGGCATCCTTATCCCTGACAAAGTCACCGATCATATAGCCATAACTTTCCTCGCCGCCGGCGATAAAAGTTTTTATGCCTTCATTCTTGCGGATGATGTCGGCTATCCATTTAAAGCCTGTCAGTACATCATAGGTTTCAATATCATACTTGTTCGCCAGGTCGACCAGGAGTTCTGAGGTCACAATGGTCTTTACCATATATTCCTTGCCGGTGATCTTCCCATTTTCTTTCCATTTGCGGAAGATATAATACAGCAAGACGGCAGCTGTCTGGTTCCCGTTCAGGAGAACAAATTCACCATGGTTATCTTTCACTGCTATACCAACCCTGTCAGCATCCGGGTCTGTGGCCATCACCAGGGATGCACCTTGTTTTTCAGCCATTTTGATCGCCATTTCCAGGGCAGATGATTCCTCCGGGTTAGGTGATTTCACAGTGGGGAAATTGCCATCGGGCGTTGCCTGTTCGTCAACCATGCTGATATTGGTAAAACCAAAGTTCTTCAGGCACCAGGGCACCATAGTGGCGCCGGTACCGTGCAAGGGAGTATAAACAATCGGAATGTCGTGATATTCCTTAATTATCTCTGGGCTCAGCGATAGTTTTTTTAGCAGATCAAGATAAAGGATATCGGTTTCTTCGCCGATGATCTGTATAAGCTCTTCATTTCCTGTAAATTTAACATCATCGAAAGACTTGATGTTTCTTACTTCTTCAATAACATTCTTGTCATGCGGAGGAATTAGCTGAGCACCGTCATCCCAATATGCTTTATAGCCATTATACTCTTTTGGATTGTGTGAAGCTGTGATCACAACACCGCTCTGACAGCCATAGTGACGAATGGCAAAAGAAAGCTCCGGTGTAGGGCGCATTCCGTCGAAGAGATATACCTGCACCCCATTGGCCGAGCATACTTCAGCCGTGATCCTGGCAAATTCAGGACTATAGTTCCTGGAATCACATGCAATGGCAATTTTGATCTGTTTTCCGTCTCCATAAACTTTTTTCAGGTAATTGACCAGGCCCTGTGTTGCCATGCCCACTGTGTACCTGTTCATCCGGTTGGTGCCCACGCCCATGATGCCACGCAGCCCGCCGGTACCAAATTCAAGATCTCTGTAAAAAGCTTCGGTCAGTTCCTGTTGATCATTATCCATCATCTTACGAATGGCATCTTTACTTGCCTCATCGATGTTTCCCTTAAGCCAGGTATTGGCATTCTTCATGACAATTTGATTCAGGTCGCTCATGGTTATATGTTGTTTTTCAGGTTCTTAATGCATAATGATAAAGACTCCCTCCAGTCTGGGATCTTTAAATTAAATTCTGTTATTATCTTGCTTTTGTCGAGGAGGCTGTATGCCGGACGGGCGGCCTTCGACATGCCATATTCTTCTGTAGTGACGGCGGTGATCTTGCATTTCAGCTTTGATAAATCAATGATTGCTTCAGCAAACTCAGCCCAATGAGTAAGTCCCTCATTTGAAAAATTATAGGTTCTTACTTCCTTGAAATCTTTTAATGCCGGAAGCATAATAAGTATCGCTTTCGCCAGGTCGCCGGCATAAGTAGGGGTTCCTTTCTGGTCGTCGACTACTCTTAGTTCGTCCCTTTCAGCGGCAAGTTTTCTTATCGTCTTCACAAAGTTGTTTCCATATTCGGAGTACAACCAGGAGGTGCGGATGATGGCTGCCCTCGGATTTGCTGTGTGGACGGCCTGCTCACCTATAAATTTCGAGTGTGCGTACTTTGATTGGGGATGGGGCTCATCCAGTTCAGTATAGGGGGATCCTTTTTTACCATCGAAAATATAGTCGGTGGATACGTGGATCAGTCCAATATCATGCTTTCGTGCTATACCGGCCAGGCTTTGTACGGCCTTACCGTTAATGAGCAGGGCAGCCATTGGGTCATCTTCTGCCTTGTCAACAGCATTATATGAAGCGCAGTTGATCAGCACGTCAGGTTTCCATGACAGTACCAGCTTTTCAACGGCATCGTAATTGCTAATATCAAGCTCCTCAAGATCAGTAAAGAGAAATTCATATTCAGAATGCTTGCTGCTCTCTGCTTTGATAGACATTCCAAGCTGTCCCAGGGCTCCGGTCACCAGTATTCTCATATCAGGCATCTGTTTCTATTTGACGAAAGTATTCTATGGTCTTTTCAAGGCCTTCCCTTAACGGTGTAAGCGGACTCCACTGTAATTCTTTTTTTGCCAGACTGATATCGGGTTGTCGTTGCATGGGGTCATCTTCCGGAAGCTCGTGGTGGATAATGCCAGAGTCGGAGCCGGTAAGATCGTTCACCAGACTTGCAAGATCGAGCATACTCATTTCTACAGGGTTTCCGAGGTTTACCGGACCGCTGAAGCTGTCATCGGTATTCATCAGCCGGATGAGTCCTTCGATCATATCATCTACGTAACAGAAGCTTCTGCTTTGCTCTCCCGTGCCGTAAATGGTGATGTCATCCCCATTCAGGGATTGCATGATAAAGTTGCTTACCACGCGTCCATCCTGCGGATCCATCCGCGGCCCGTAGGTGTTAAAGATGCGAGCTATTTTGATCCTTACCTGGTTTTGTTTCTTATAATTCACAAATAAAGCCTCCGCGCAGCGCTTTCCCTCATCGTAGCATGCTCTGGATCCTATCGGGTTCACATTGCCCCAGTAATCCTCCGTTTGAGGATGTACTTCAGGATCTCCATAGACTTCACTGGTGGATGCCTGTAATATCTTAGCTCCGATGCGTTTTGCCAGTCCAAGCATGTTAATGCTCCCGGAAACAGATGTTTTGATAGTTTTTATGGGGTTATGCTGATAGTGGATAGGGGAGGCCGGGCAGGCCAGGTTGTAGATCTCATCCACTTCGATGAAAAAAGGCATGGTGATATCATGCCTTATCACCTCGAAAAAAGGATTGTCGATCAGGTGCAGGATATTCTGTTTACTTCCTGTAAAGTAGTTGTCGAGACAAATGACCTCATGACCATCTTTCAGCAGGCGACCACAAAGGTGTGATCCCAGGAATCCGGCTCCACCGGTAACCAATATCTTTTTTTTCTTCATAACAATGGTTTATTTGCCAATGGCAAAATAGTCGAACCCATTAGCATTCATCTCTTCCCGGTCATAGATGTTACGACCGTCGAAGATTACCGGAATTTTCATCAGTGTTTTCATCCTGTTCAGGTCCGGGACCCTGAATTCTTTCCATTCAGTAACCAGTAGCAGGCAATCGGCATCCGGCAGTACATCATACTGCCCTTCAGCCAGCTCGATGCTATTACCAAGCAATCTTCCGGCTTCCTCTAAAGCTACGGGGTCATATGCTGAGACTGTACATCCTGCATTAAGAAACATATCGATCAGTACACGGGAAGGTGCTTCGCGCATATCATCTGTTTGCGGCTTAAAGGACAATCCCCAGATGGCTATTTTTTTGCCTTTCAGCTCTCCCTTGAAATATTCATGGGCCTTTTTGAACAGGACTTCTTTCTGCCTGTTATTTACGCCCTCAACAGCCTGTAGCAGTTCCATTTCGAAATGGTTGTCGGTGGCTGTTTTTATAAGCGCTTTTACATCTTTTGGAAAACAAGAACCACCATATCCGGTACCCGGATAGATGAATTTACTTCCGATCCTCGTGTCACTACCAATACCTTTTCTTACCATGTCGATGTTGGCTCCCATGATCTCGCAGAGGTTGGCCACTTCGTTCATGAAGCTTATACGTGTTGCCAGCATGGCATTGGCAGCATATTTGGTCATCTCAGCGGAAGGGATGTCCATGAAGATCAGGGGGTGACCATTTAGCGTGAATGGCTTATATAGCTTCCTCATTATCCCTACGGCCCTTTCTGATTCTGTTCCTATCACGATCCTGTCCGGCTTAAGGAAATCCTGTATGGCAGCGCCTTCCTTCAGAAATTCGGGGTTTGAGGCCACATCAAAAGAGATGCTCGCATTTCTTTTCTTCAGTTCTTCACTAAGGGCGCTTCTGACTTTCTCACCAGTACCAACAGGAACGGTACTCTTGGTCACCACGAGTATATAATCGTCGATATTTTTTCCTGCTTCACGGGCTACTTCAAGCACATATTTCAGATCGGCGCTTCCATCTTCATCAGGAGGTGTGCCCACGGCAATAAAGATTACTTCACAACCATCGAGGCTTGAAGCCAGGTCGGTAGTAAAATGCAACCTGTCTTTTTCGATATTCCTTCTTATCATATCTTCCAGGCCGGGCTCATAGATCGGAACAATGCCATTATTCAGGCCATCGATCTTCTTTTTATCTACATCTACACAGGTAACATTTATGCCAACTTCAGCAAAACAGGTGCCTGTTACCAATCCTACATATCCTGATCCTACAATTGTTATTTTCATCTGATCTTTTCAGTTTTTCTAAGAGGGGCTAAAGATAATATATTATCCAGTTCCCGCATCTGGTATCTGGTATCAGTAATTAATTTTCAAATCACTTTTATCCCATTCTTTGAATGCTTCTATGGCTTCATCACGCATTTTATTTTGAAATGGTATGCGGCGCTGGTCGGGGGGGAGGCTGATCTCCTGGTATATCACATCATCATCGAAACCGGATGCTGCTGCATCTTTACGTGTGGCAGCATAATACACATGATCAGGACGTGACCAATAAATGGCTCCCAGGCACATGGGGCAGGGCTCACAACTGGAATAGATGTCGCAGCCATCAAGCTGGTATGATCCCAGGCTTTTACATGCCTGCCGGATGGCTACCATCTCAGCGTGTGCTGTGGGATCATCAGTAGCGGTGACCTCATTCATGGCACTGGCAACAACTTCTCCATCTTTTACGATCACTGCTCCGAAAGGCCCTCCCTTTCCGTCCTGCACATTTTTCCTGGCAAGGCGGATAGCCATTTTCATGTATTCTTCATGGTATTTTCCCATCTCTTATAAAAATTTGTTCCAGTTTCCTTTATATGTTGGATAAGCGATCGCTTTCTCTAATCTCTCCATAAACTCATCCCTGGGGATGTTTATTGCCCCCAGGCTTTTCAGGTGATTTGTGTCCTGTTGTGCATCGATAATCTCGAATTCCCAGTGCTTAAGCAGCTTCACAAGATGGTAGAGAGCAAACTTGGATGCATCACGTGCTTTAAAGAACATGGATTCCCCAAAAAATACCCTTCCGATGGAAATGCCGTAAAGACCACCGATCAGCTCTCCGTTTAGCCAGGTCTCAACTGAGTGGGCAAAGCCTTCGCTGTGAAGCTTCACATAGGCCTCCAGCATCTCATCGGTGATCCAGGTATCGTCTTGTCCCATGCGTGGGATAGCGGCACAATTTAGGATCACTTCTTCGAAGGCTTTGTCTACAGTATAGGAGTACTTTCCGCTTTTAACCAGTTGCCTGAGGCTATGGCTTACCTTAAAGTCATCGGGAAGGAGTACCATTCTCGGATCCGGTGACCACCACAGTATAGGTGTATCCTTCTGCGGCCATGGGAATATACCATTGGCATAGGCCAGTATCAGGCGCTCTACAGACAGATCTCCTCCGATTGCCAGGATACCTTCCTTCTCTGCATAAGATGGATCCGGAAAGCTTAATTCTTTATTTAGCTTGAAGATCGGCATTATAATTTATCAAGACAGCTGATGATACTGTAGCTGGTTTCTTCTATCTGCTCAGGAGTGATGATCAGGGGCGGGGCGATTCTGAATGCATTCGGCATGAACAGGAAGCGGTCAGTGACCAGCCCTTCATCAAGAAAAAGCTTTACCAGCCTGTCGGCAGCCTCAGCATCCTGTAGTTCAATAGCCATCATCAAGCCCTTTCGTCGAATCTCCTTAATGGCAGGATGCCCATTTAAGATTTTATGACATTGTGCCCCACGTGCTTCTGCCTTCTGGCAGAGATCCTCATCTATGATCACATCAAGGTTTGCCAGGGCGGCAGCACAGGATACCGGGTGCCCGCCAAAAGTAGTGATATGCCCGAGTTCCGGCTCAAAAGTGAGCTCATCCATGATCTCTCTGGAGCTGATAAAGGCACCGATAGGCATGCCCCCACCCATCCCTTTTGCCAGGCACAGGATATCGGGCTCAATTTGATAGTGTTCGAAGCTAAACAGCTTGCCGGTCCTCCCGAAGCCCATTTGAATATCATCTACGATGAGAAGGGCACCGGTTTCGTCACACCTTTGCCTGAGTTTCAGTAAAAAATCTTCCTCTGGCAATATAATACCGGCTTCTGCCTGTATACATTCAACAACCACACTAGCTGTTTGCTCGCTTATCGCTTCCAAGGTATCAGTACGACCATATTCCAGGTGCCGGACACCGGGTAGCAAAGGCCTGAAAGCTTGCTTAAGGCTTTCATTTCCCAATATACTCAGGGCACCTGCTGTGCTTCCATGGTAGGCATTTTTGAAGGCAATGATCTCATTCCTTGCGGTATGTCTTTTCGCGAGCTTGAGAGCTCCTTCGATGGCCTCGCTGCCTGAATTTACAAAATACACGGCATCAAGCCGATCGGGTAATTGCTGGCTGAGTTTTTCAGCCAGTTTAACCTGAGGTGACTGAATATATTCGCCATATACCATCAGGTGCATATACTTTTCCAACTGAGCGTTGATGGCATTCAGCACCTTTGGATGGCGGTGCCCTACATTGCTCACAGCCACTCCGGATACCAGGTCGGTATAGCGTTTCCCTTTATTGTCATAGAAATAAATCCCTTCGGCATGATCAACTTCGATAGCCATTGGCCGGCGGGATGGCAATCCCATGTGACGGAAATATATCTCTCTTAGTGCAGACATTCAGGGTGGTTTTCTCCTACAAATGTAGTGAAAGATGTTAGTTATTTTGTTCATAAAATAATGTATGCTATAATTAAATTTATACTATACTTGCAGGCATGCATAAGTATTTCAAGGATAAAGTTGTTGTGATCACAGGTGCTTCTTCCGGTATCGGGAAGGCATTGGCTATGGAATTTGCCAGTATGGGATCGCGAATAGTAATGGGTGCGCGAAATGAAGAAAGGCTGCTGCAGGCCATGGATGATGTAAAAGCTGCGGGCGCTGAGGTATGCGGACTATCAACTGACGTATCGTTGGAAGATGATTGCAAACGCCTGATCGAAAAAGGCGTTGAGACTTTTGGAAGTATTGATATACTGATCAATAATGCGGGCATCTCCATGCGAGCACTTTTCGAGGATACCGAGCTTGATGTGATCAGGCAATTGATGGACATCAATTTCTGGGGTACGGTGTATTGTACAAAATATGCGCTGCCATACCTGCTGAAAAGTAAAGGGAGCCTCGTAGGGGTTTCTTCTATTGCAGGGTACAAAGGCTTACCCGGCCGGACCGGCTATTCTTCTTCAAAATTTGCCATGCATGGATTCCTTGAGACTCTGCGCATTGAAAATATGAAAAGAGGATTGCATGTGCTGATAGCATGCCCCGGCTTCACAGCGTCGAATATCCGCAATACCGCCCTGAACGAGAAAGGGGAGGTGCAAGGCGAATCGCCCAGGGATGAAGGCAAGATGATGAGTGCTGAAGAAGTGGCCAGGCATATTGCCAGAGCCATCTCGAAGAGGAAAGACAGACTCACCCTTACGAGCCAGGGGAAACTCACTGTGTTGCTCAACAAGATCTGTCCTAAATTTTTAGATAAACAAGTATATAAACATATGGCCAAAGAGCCAGATTCACCTTTTAAATAATGACTGACATGAAAACACTGGTACCTGAGATCAAACCCAAAGAAGGTTTTGGGGAACTTCAATTCGGTGAAACTTCCGAGCACGTAGTTAAGCTGCTTGGTGAGCCGGAAGAGATCGAGACCATCCAGGACGACGACGACTTCAACACCACTATATTAAATTACTGGAAAACTGGCCTCTCAGCCTTCTTCGAAGGCGTGGATAAGTCTGTTTTATCCTGCCTCGAAACGGACATAGAAGAGTCTTCGCTTTTTGGAAAGAAAGTGTTTGAAATGAATGAACTACAGGTGATTGGCCTGATGAAAGAGCGTGGATACGAGGTGGCAGAGACCGAAGAAGAAGATGATGGTGAACGCCGTATCTCTTATGATGATGCCCTGATCGATTTTTTCTTTCACGAAGGCCATCTGATCGCTGTAAACTGGGGAGTCCTTGTAAATGAGCAGGGGGAGATTGAAGAATTCTAGCTTAAAACATTCACGCCCTTGGGTGATAAAGTTGAATCGTACTTTTTAAGTATTCCCTGTCGAGGTGGGTATATATTTCCGTTGTAATTATAGATTCATGGCCCAGCATCTCCTGAAC
>QMPN01000109.1 GCA_003648575.1 Bacteroidota bacterium | reverse complement strand
TGCATCAGCCCTCCTTGCAGGGAGACGGTCAGTCCTTCATAGTCAAATGGATTTTTACTGTTCATCAGCAGTACGCCATTCATCCCTCCGGGGCCATAAAGGGCCGATGATGCACCCACAAGCAGTTCAACACTCTCCACATCGATATTAGAG
The DNA here is from genome assembly GCA_003648575.1 of Bacteroidota bacterium. The sequence goes on along the minus strand of QMPN01000109.1, from coordinate 9,087 downwards.
AGCCCGAAAATATTTCCGGCTGAAAAACTTAGTCCCGGTGAGCAGTTGTCGACCCCGTCAACAAGTTGATTCATGCGTACGTTGGTTTCTCCGGTAAAGCCCCGGGCATTTGGAAAGCGGAAGGTCAGGCTGTGTACGTTCATATCAACCCCTTTAATGGAATAGAGACCATCATAGAAATTGGCTGTCGGGATCTGGCTAATATCGCGGCTGGTCAACTTTTCTATAGTCACCGGTGAAGCCATAATGTTTTCCTCCACTCTGGAAGCCGAGATTACAACCTCCTGCCCAAGGATAGCACGTGCCTCCAGCTCAATCACCATGTTCTTTCTGGACCCGCTGACCTTTTTTTCCTTCTTCGCATAACCAATAAATGAAAAGTCAAGGGTGAAAGGGGGAGCTGTTTCCGTTTTCAATATAAAGTTACCCTCTACATCGCTAACGGTTCCAATAGTGGTTCCCCGAATAATAATGTTTACACCGGTAAGAGGCTCATCGCTTCCTGCCTCCATCACCCGACCATCAAACACAAGCTCCTGAGCATGGGCCGGAAACAATCCGGTAGCAAGAAAGAACACTCCCAGCAAAAAAAGTGCAAAAAGTTGCGGTTTGATAAGTTTCATATTCATGGTTGATATTACAAATTTAATAAATTCGCTAACTATTCTTAAAAAGCCAATGACAAAGGTATTCAATGCACGATTAAGTGAAACATGGTTAAAGGCTGCCGTTATTGGAAGCCTGTGGGCTTCATTAGAGATTATCATTGGCAGCTTCCTGCATAATATGCGCTTTCCTTTTGCCGGGACCATTTTATCTTTTGCCAGCGTTGGCCTTGTCATTGCCTTTGTCCAGATATGGAGCAACAGGGGGCTGGTTTGGAGAGCCGGGCTGATCGCAGCCCTGTTAAAATCTATGTCACCTTCTGCCATTATCCTCGGACCGATGATCGGGATTTTCAGCGAGGCCCTGATCATTGAATTCTTCATATTGATTCTTGGAAGAAATGTTGTGGGCTATCTTATAGCAGGGGCTGTTGCAGTGTTGAGTGCCTTCTTCCATAAAGTTGTAAGCTTATTGGTCACCTATGGGTTTGACCTGGTCATCATTGTTGATCAGCTATATAAATATGTCATTAAGCAGCTGGGCATGACAAAAGGAGACCCGGTACTGCTACTCAGTATTGTCATGCTTACCTATGCGGCACTGGGAATGCTTGCAGCTGTTCTGGGTTACCTGGGAGGGAAGAAGGCCATGAAATATAATAGCCTGGCCGAAGTGGGGATTACCCCTGACCGACATTCATCGTTTTTCAGGGAAAACGTGGAGCAAAAAACATCACCCTGGTATTTACTGTATCACCTGTTTTGCATTATTGCATGCCTTTTTATGCTGAATTCCCTGCCGCTGGTATATTCATTCCTGCCCTCTTTGCTTTACGCATTTTCATGCCTGTACTGGTATAGGGGCAGCATGCGTTCATTCAGGAAGCCTTCCTTCTGGATATGGTTTATGGCCATTACTCTGCTGGCTGCCGTGTTCTGGAATGGTTTGTCGACAGGAGAGATATGGAATGTTGAGGGCTTGCTGGTAGGATTAAGAATGAATTTACGAGCAGTAGTGATCCTTACAGGCTTTGCTGCTATCAGCCGTGAGCTTCGTAACCCTATCATACGCACGGTCCTGTATCATCATGGATTCGCAAATCTTTATCATTCAGTGGGCCTTGCTTTTTCGGTTTTACCCGGTGTTATCGACAGCCTCCCGGGGGTGAAAAAACTAATGACCAGACCCATCAGCTCACTGGGAATGATTGTAAGCAGGGCGGCAGATGTATTTCCTGCCCTGGAGAAAGAAGTGGCAGACCAAAATCCGGTCATCATCCTTACCGGCGCGGTTCAGGAGGGGAAAACCACCTTCCTCATTGAGCTTCTGAAAATTTTAAAGAAAACAGATCTGAAAATACATGGCTTTCTGGCCGTTGGTATCCATGAATCTGACAAACGGATCGGATACGACCTGGAAAACATTTCAAATGCTGAACGATGCATGTATATACGTACAAAACCTTCTGTTGCATGGTTTCGCCATGGGAAATACTATTTTAACCCGGAAGGAGAGGGCTTTGGCATGGAGATCCTTGAAGAAGCACGCATCATAAAGGCAGACTTGATAGTTATCGATGAAATAGGCCCCGTTGAGCTAAAAGGCCGGGGCTGGGCTGATGAGATAGAAAGCCTTGTAGAAAACAGTCGTATAATGCAATTATGGGTTGTGCGCAGACACCTGCTGAAAAAAGTTACACGACAATGGAATATCGGTGATATTTTGGTGGTGGATATCAATGAAGAAACTGCTGTAAGTGCAGCAGAAGACATCAAACTCTTCATCATGAACAGGAAAAAGTAACGGCTTTATCGTAAATTTGTAAAAAAAAATCATGGAAACACGGAAAATTGCAAATATCATCAGAAGAATATCTTTCATATTATTAGCGCTTGTCGTAATCGCAGCCTGCAAGAAGGATGATGACAGCCCAGACCAGGAAACACCGCCCGCTGTAAATCCAATGGTTGGAACCTATGCTTTTATCAATGCTACTTTTGACGAGCCCATTACCGTGATCGTCAATGGGGATACCAATCATTACCATGCTGGCGACGATGCATATATTTTTGTTGGAGGTGGCCTCCTTGGGGCAGCTCCCTGCGACAATGCCGACAATGCGGCCCTACAACTCAGGTCTGATTACACTTCGTGGTATGTTTGCCAGGGAGAAAGTAATGAAGCACAACAGGGAACCTGGGAGCCAAAAAGCAACAATACGATCCTGAAGCTGAGTATCGCCAATCCGGCAGATTTTGTGGTAAGTATTGGTGATGTTGATCTCAGCAATAATATGCTCACAGGAAAAATACTTGCGCTTCCGATGCCCTATGATACATCTATTCCTGTAGGAGATCCCCTACCCGGCGGCGGGATTAATTTCCAGGTTGCCCAGGTGTCAGTGGAATTTTTGAGAATCTAATCGGGGATCTTTTCTTTTCCTTGTTTTTCCTGTTTTCGTTTTCGATCTTCAGGATTACGTTCACCCTGTTTACGTTCACCTTGCTTTCGTTCGCTCGGATCACGCTGCTTCGGTTTCACCTTTTCATCTTCAGTCTTTATGGCGGGAGCAGCCTCTGTTTCAGTGACAGGGTTGGCTACACCGGCCTTTACACAACGAACGGTAAGTTTGTTGTTTTTATCGTAAGCCTGCCTCTCAACGCCGTCTTTGGTTTTCTCGATGATGCGGATCCACCCAAAGCCATTATCATCTGCCGATGATGTCCAGAAATATGCCCTTCTTCCGGCATGGGAGCTATTTCCTTTTGGGTTGACCATACCAATATAATCGGCATCGAAACCCAGGCCGCCACCCATTCGCAGAAACTTTCCAACGGTGCCTGTATTCCTGTTAAATTTTTTGTCGAGTTCATCTTTATCCATACCAATGTATGATTCAAGTTCTTTCCATTCTTCATCAGTGGGAAGGTGATATCCTTCAGGACAGGCTTCCATGGCTGCTTCCTGGCTATACAAACGACCCTTGAGCATGCAGTTGGTCTCATCAGCTTCGTAGCAAACAGAACCCTCACTGATGTTGTACTTCAGGTTCTGACACATCCACCAGGTGGCATTGAATTTGGCAACCAGATAAATATTTCCATCTCTTTCATCCATGATAAAATCGGAATTCTGAGCAAAGGAAAAATGGCTGCTGATAATCGAAAGGAAGAGCAATGATATAGTGATTGAACGTATCATATGGATAATTTTACTTACAAATTAACGAAGTTTTTCCTAACCCTGCAAGGGACATTCTGTACATTCAGAATTGTGAACTTGGTACTTCTGTAATTTATAGTGCTACAGGTCAACTTATCGGCGAATTTCGCATCGATGACCAGCTAAACAGCATTAATGTTAGCAGCTTCGAACAAGGATTATATCTTTTTAACACAAAAGCATTTGCCATAGGCATATTATTGCCTTAGCTTTGTGTGAATGCGAATATGGATCATCCTAATATTAGTTGCCTGTAGTTTCACCTCCTATGCCGGCCTTATTACCGGCTATATTACCAATGAGGATGGTGAGCCTCTTCCGTTTGCCAGTGTTTACATCCTGGGCACTACCATAGGCACGGCTTCAAATCCTGAAGGTTATTTTGAACTTCCGGTTCCCGAAGGGGAACACGAATTTGTATTCCAGTATATCGGGTATAAACAGCATCGTGAGCGTATTACCATTGGAGAGGAAATTCTTTCCTTCAGTATTATTTTGGTGAAGGAGGAGGTGTCGCTGGATGAGGTCGTGATCTCTGCTGATGCTGAAGACCCGGCCTATCGTATCATAAGGAATGCAATCAAAAAGCGGAAATATTATCTCCAGCAGGTGGAAAACTATATGTGCGGGGCATATACTAAGGGCATATTCAGGATAACGGAAGCACCCGATAAAATGTTTGGTGATTCACTCAACACCAAAGGCGATTCCATCATTGGTATTATATACCTATCCGAGGCGGAATCTGTCATCAGCTTCGAACAGCCCGATAAGTTTAAAGAAGAAATGATCTCGGCTAAGGTGAGTGGCAATGATCAGGGATATGGCTTCAATTTTATCAGCTTTTTCATGTCGAACTTTTATAATAATAAGGTACTGATCCCTGTCGATATGGATGAAAGGGACTTCATTTCACCCATTGCATCCAATGCCATGTTTTATTATAATTACCGGCTGGAAGGAACGTATTATGAAGAGGATTACATGGTGAATAAGATCAAGGTAATCCCCAGGCGACGCATCGACCCGAGCTTTGGTGGATATATTTATATCATAGAGGACTCATGGAGGATACATAGTTTCGACCTGATGGTGGGTAAAGATGCAAACCTGACTTTTATCGATTCAGTGAAGATCGCCAAGACCATGGTGCCTGTTAATGATACTACCTGGATGCAGCTTACCCAGCGTCTGCAATTTTACTTCTCGGTGAATTTCTTTGGAAAACGATTTGCCGGCAATGGCATCTTTCATTCGCAGTTTACCGATTATGTTTTTAATAATGACTTCGAACGAAGGTATTTTGGCAATGAGATCATAAAAGCAAATAAGGATGCCAACGAAAAAGACTCCCTTTACTGGGAAGAAAGCCGGCCCATACCACTTACAAATGAAGAAAGACGAAACTATTTCAAAGAGGATAGCCTTCAGACCTTGAGAGGTTCAAAGGATTACCTGGACTCTCTCGACCGAAAAAGGAATAAATTCAAATGGAATGACTTTCTTGGCGGGTACCGTTACTACCGCAGACACGACAGCACGAGCTACAGCATCGGTTCCCCGATCACCAGCCTGAACTTTAATACTGTCCAGGGCCTGAACTTTTACCTGAGCACAGGATTTTCTAAGGTCTTTTCAAGTGGGAATAGCCTGAGGATCAACCAGGATGTATCATATGGCATTTCGAATTATCGATGGGGATATGGCCTTCGGGCAAGCTATTATTATAACAGGAATAAGTCGGCCAGGATTAGGGTCACAGGAGGAATAAAACCCGTGCAGTACAATGCAATGGATCCCATCTCACCATTTGTAAACACCCTGTACACCTTGCTTGACGGGAACAACTACATGAAATTGTATGAAAAAAGCTGGGTTGACATTTCTCATTTCTCTGAACTTACAAATGGGATCTATTTTAGTGCGGGGGCTGAATATGCCGGCCGGACAGCCCTGCTCAACAGTACGAACTATTCCTGGGTGAAGAGCAGCAAAAACAGGTTTACCAGCAACGATCCACAGAATCCCAATAACGAAGGCCCGGCTTTTGCATGGAATAAATCCTTGAAGATCTATGCCGCTGTAAGGATCAGGATCTTCCAAAAATATATGTCGATACCTGATAAAACGGTTATCGGTTCAAAATATCCCGACCTGGTGATTTCGTATATCAAGGGGATCCCAAACTTCCTTGGCAGCGATGTGGACTATGACGTGCTCAAGATCGCCATTGAGGGGAACCAGAAATTCGGTCCTTTTGGGACCTTGCAGTATAGAGGTTTATATGGAACATTCTTGAATAACAGGGGTACGGAGTTTATGGATTACCATCATTACAATGGGAACAGAACCATCTTTGGAAAGTTCAGGCTGAATGCCTTCCAGTTGCTCGATTATTATGATCATTCAACCAACAAAAGCTACGTGGAGGCTTATGCCGAACATCATTTCAATGGTTTTATCTTTAACAAGATCCCCCTGGTAAGAAAAGCAAAAATCAAAGCACTGGCCGGTTTTCGGTATTTCACCTCTGAATTCAAGAATAATTATTTTGAGGTCAATGCCGGGATAGAAAATATCTTCAGCATATTCCGTATCGACTTTGTGGCCGGATATGAAGCGGGCCGTAATGTACGTACCGGCATTGTAATTGGTATGAGCGTGAACAATTAGGGCGTTCTCCTGTCGATGAAATTGACAGCTTTGCGATTTTCTTCCGGAAAGCGGATCTTCTCGATATTTTCTACAGAATCAAACACTATGGATGGGGCCACTCGCAGCTTTGCACGAAAGTGGTCCTTGAGTTTGGACGAAAATGCTTCACCAGACAATTTGCTTCCTACCCTGATCAGGATCTCATCTGTGCCAAGGTCGTTCGTAAATACCTCTACCACGTAATTTTCAACTTCATCGATGTGGTTGAGAATATCGAAAAGGGCAGGTGGGTAGAGGGTGGTTCCCTTAAACTTGATCATCTGTTTTTTCCGGCCGATCACCGGTCCTATCCGTGTGGTGGTTCTGCCACAGGCACAGGGAGCAGTGTAATGATGGCAGATATCACCTGTCTTGAACCTGATCAGGGGCATGCCTTCTACTCCCAGGGTGGTTACGGTGACTTCCCCGGCCTCTCCTTCAGATACGGGCTGGTTATCGTCATCCAGAAACTCAACAATGATCAACTCCGGGTGCTGATGCCCTCCCACAGCATGTTTGCATTCGGTAAATGCAGTGCTCATCTCGGTAGAAGCATAGGTAGAATACAGTTCAATATCCCACTTTTCAAGAATCTTTTCCCCAAGGGTAGTCAGGGAAAAATCAGGTTTCCGAAGAGTTTCCCCTATGCAAACAGCTTTGCTTACCTCCGTTTTCCGGTAATCGATATTGTTGGCTTCAGCATATTCGATCAGCTTGAGTAAAAAGGATGGTACCACAATAAATGCAGTTGGGTTCAGGCGGTGAATAGTGTCCCACTGTAGTTCGGGCATTCCATTCCCTACACGGATAATACCTGCACCCAGCTTGCGGGCACCCAGGAAATATGCAAGCCCGGCCATAAACCGACGGTCGATGGTGGTCATCAGCTGAAACGTGTCTTTTTCCGTAGCACCGGCACAGGAAAGAGAAAGGTATTCGTTATATGCCAGGCGGTCGAGATCCTTATCGGTCATGGCGAAGGTAACAGGGTCGCCCATGGTGCCTGAGGTGGTGTTCATGTCGATGATCTTTTCCCCTGGTACGCAGATAAACTCATCGTTGTACCGCTGAAGCTCATCTTTAGTTGTTACAGGAAGGGAAGGAAGGTCGGCAAGTCCGCTGACCTTGTTAATATTGACCCCGAAATTATTGAACACCTTTGAATAATATGTAGAATTACGGCCAGCATAAGCTAATACGTCTTTCAGCTTTTCGTCCTGAAAAGCCCGAATCTCTTGCTGCGGCCTTGTTTCTATTTCCGGGATATGTTTGTTCTTGCTATTCATCTGAGCATTCCTGAATTCGTTCTTCTATATTCTTTCTTTCGTCCGCTGAAGCTACCTCTTTTGACAGGGCTAATTTAAAATATTTCACGGCATTGCCGGCATCTCCTTTTCCCTGGTAGTACTGGCCAATGAGATCATAGGTATAGTAGAATTCGGGATTTGTCATAATGAAAAGCGGGATTACTGCATCTTCATCAGGTATGGAATCACCTTCTGCAATGAGCTTTTTAAATTCATCAACCTGGTATCTAAAAATATTGAGAAGGTTAAAATCATTAATTGTATAGTCTGTCGCAGAAGGGATCTTCAGATCATTTAGTACGATTACTTTTTCCTGTTCAACATCGCTTGCATATCGAAAAATGCTGTCGAGATCATAACAGATGTATGAACCCATCTGGTATGGGTGCGTGCTGATCCAGAAACGCTTTTGCTCAGGCTTGAAGATTATGGAGTGATGGGCGATCAGTTGGTTTACGGCTTTTTCGTTTCCCTGGCCGATGTCTTTCCCGCCTTTTCCCTTCCGGTTGCGAAGAAGTTCGGCCGCATCAGTATAATCAAAGCTTTCTTTTGCCTGGATCAGCTCCTGTACCCTTTCATGCCTGTATACGGAAGTTTCATTTTCCATATTTTCAATTGTCAGCGGAGTACTTTTAAAATAATCCGATTGAAAGTGGTTGGTTAAAATGATATGGTCCATACCAGGATCATAAAGCAGTGTAGTATCAGTTGATTTTTCGATAACCACAGCCTTATGCTCCTCGGCGGAGCCGATCAAAAAACTTTCCGATACAAATGATTTTCTTGAGGAAGCAATTGCCATAGCCTCTTCGATATTCGAAGCATACTGCAGTATTTCCCGTGCAATAATGGATACCGGTGTACATGCCCCGAAGGGGATGTCGGATTTGGCAGAGTTTAAGGTAACTGTAAGGCCTTTTTCGTTCATTCCGGACACGACCCCTATCATTCCGCCCCAGGTGATACTGGCGAACTTATATCCCTGCTCAGGATTTACAAATGCAAGGATCTTGTTTACTGCAAAGGCATCACCTACATAAAAATCAAAATTCCTCCCGATAAGCATCGAACTATCTGATGATCTCTCATCCCAGACCCCGAAGGCAGTGCATTTTACAAGGTTCAGGTTCTGCAGGGCATGGCCAATGTCATGGGCGGCATGGTAATTCAAGATGCGATCGTACTTATCCCCTATAAATTCATAGTTTTCCGATGCAAATCCCGAAACGCCATAGATCTCAAGCAGGTATTCCTGTTT
>QMPN01000108.1 GCA_003648575.1 Bacteroidota bacterium | reverse complement strand
CCTTTCACTCTGGAAGGTGAAACTGATAAAATCATTGCTGAAATTCCATAATAACACCGGAACAAAGAATAGCATTGCTAGCAGGGCAGACAGATAAAGTTCCTTCGTTCTGAACCATGCCCGATTATGGATGAGCAGATAGAGGAAGGCCCCCACCAGTAAAAATACGGATGTGTATTTCGATAAGAGTGCAAAGCCGATCATTAGGCCTGCCAATAAAAGGTATCTTTTGGCAATTTTGTTTACCGGGCCAACCACAGACCTGAGAAGAAAATAAACACTTAATAACCAGAATGTTAATTGTGGTGCATCCGGAAGGATAAAGGTCCCGGCAATGATAAAAGCATATATGGAAGCTGTGTATAGCAATGCCGCGTAGAAGCCGGTAAGTTCATCCCATATGTATTTCCCTATCAGGAATACCAGCCAGGTGTTGAAAGTCCCCAGCAGAACGGCCCCCAGGCGTATAAAAAATTCGCTGTCAAAAAGAAGGTTTAAGCTTGTTAGCTGCATGAGGAAGCCCACCATGGGCGGGTGGTCGAAATGGCTCAGGTCCGGATAGAGGGCATAGGTCCAATAGTATACTTCATCATTCCCGAATTCGAGGAAAGCAGCCAGGAATGCACGTATGATCAGGGACAGCAGTACCAGGATGAGCATGGCAGTGCGTACTTGACGGGGGTTTTTCATATTAGCGACGCGCTCTTTTACGTAATCGTCTTCGAAGGTAGTAAATATTCAGAAAAATGAAGATGAGGGTAGCAAAACCAAGGATCCTGAGTACCCAGGTCCTGACAGGATCGATCCTGGCCAGTTCATGTGCCCATGGATCTCCACCATCATAGCGGATCACCGGGTTCAGGTAATAGGTTGTCAGATTGGGGAATTCTATCTCGGTGCGGACGTAGCTGTCAGTATCCCTGATCACATAACGGGCTTCTTTTACATCACGAATGGAATCGAGAAGAACACCTCCCTGTCCTACAAAGCTGATCTCAGCCGCCGTCTTATTTACTGTAACCACAAGTGTGTCACCTTTTAGTTCCACTTTAGAAAGTTTTGGAAGATTATGTGCCTTTTCGAGCTTTTCGTCCATGGGTTCTCCCCATACCCTGTAAATATCTGCCCCAAAAGCCTTTCCGGCCTTCATGGCTGACACTATACTATCGCCATGAGGTACTGGCGAATAAATGAATGTGGCATACCTGCCAAGCTCGTTGATATTTGTGATATCATGAGCGTCATCATCCGAAAGTATGCGCATATTTTTCCCGGCTGAAAGCGCAGCATCCCAGTGTGCCAGGGAAACCCTGAAGCCATTCAACACTTCGATGCCATCGTAATTCGTTACCCAGGTCATATCATCAGGAATCCAGCCCCCGGTATACTTCGGATGAGCAATAAAAACCAGTTCGCTGGTTGATCGTAAGGCATTTAATACATGCTGCTTGTGGTGAATGGTATGTATGAAGGGATAATCTTTCCACACCACCCTCTCGGCTCCGATCATCACATGATGGTTCTTAAAAATGCCATAGCCGTGTTCATAAACAGGAACAAAAATATCATTTTCCTCCCCATACCTGTTGATCTTCTGGTAATCAGAGATCGCAATCACATCATAATCCAACAATGAATATATACTATCGATGGCCTCATTTGTATTTTTCCTGCCATCTGTCACACCCATCCATGCTTCCGATTGAATCTGGAAGTTTCCTTTACGCCAGTAGTTACTGTCGATCCCTTCGTATGGATTGAAGAACTGATCCCCCGAAAATGGTTTTGGATCGGGAAACACATAATAAGGTGCGGTCAGATACTTCAGGGTGAAGATAAATGCCAAAATAATGATCAAAAAAAGCAGTGCTTTGAGCAAAAACTTTATGATCTTCCAGATGATCTTAATTCCTTTCAACATAGTCCGAATGATAACGCAGACAAATTTAATATGTTTTATCTAACTGGTATTGGAACAAGCACGAGCGGCTTTTGTTCAGGACCCGGAAATGCTTTAGGGCGCTGATTATTGTAACTAGTATTTATATTATGCGTAAGAGGCTAATACAGAAATGCAGGTGTTTATGCATTTTCCCTGACTTTATATTGGAGGAAATTGGATATTACGCCAATAATTTTTATATTTATTGCGGCAAAACCAACATCATGGAATCTTTAAAGGTGTTTATCGTCGAAGATGATAAGCTTTATGGGGATATGCTGCGCTATCATTTAGCACTTAATCCCGATAATGAAGTCATCTTATTTTCTACCGGGAAGGAGTGTATCGACAACCTTTACCAGGATCCTGATTTTATTTCTCTTGATTACAGCTTACCTGATATGTCGGGCCTTGATGTGCTTCAGAAGATCAATGGCTACAATGGGAAATTACCTGTGGTCATCGTTTCAGGCCAGGATGATGTAAATACTGCCGTAAACCTTCTGAAGGAAGGTGCATATGATTATTTTGTGAAGGATGAAGAGACCAAAAACCGTCTCTGGCACAGTTTGCAAAAGGTCAGGGAAAACGTGCTTCTGAAGGAAGAGATCAAACAGCTTAAAGATGAGATTGGTAAAAAATATGAGTTCAGGAATGTGATCAAGGGGAACAGCCCTGCTATCACACGTATCTTCGATCTCATCGACAAAGCCACACAAACCAGCATTGTTGTATCCCTCCTGGGAGAGACAGGTACGGGTAAAGATCTGGTGGCAAAAGCCATTCACTATAATTCACCTCGTAAAACGGGTCCTTTTATTCCCATTAATGTCAGTGCTATACCGAGTGAGTTGATTGAAAGTGAATTCTTCGGGTATGAAAAAGGCGCATTTACAGGAGCTACTACACGAAAAAAGGGGAAGTTTGAAGCGGCCAATGACGGAACCATATTTCTGGATGAGATCGCTGAGATGGATACGAATATGCAGACAAAGCTGCTCAGAGTATTGCAGGAGAAGGAACTCAGCAGGGTTGGCGGAAACCAAACCATTAAGTTCGATGCCCGCGTGATTGTAGCCACAAATAAAGACCTTGCCGGAGAGGTAAACAAAGGCAATTTCAGGGAAGACCTTTATTACAGGCTCCTCGGTTTGCCCATTGAGTTGCCTCCATTGAGAGACCGCGGGGATGATGTTCTCATCCTGGCCAAATTTTTCCTCGAAGAATTCTGCAAAGAGAACAAACTCGAAGCCAAAACCCTGGGTGCAGCAGCACAGAAACGTTTGCTGATTTATACTTATCCCGGTAATGTACGTGAATTAAAAGCCATCATTGACCTTTCTGCTGTGATGTCGAATGGAAAGGTGATTGAAGAAACTGATATTTCCTTCTCGAAAAAAGGCTTTACTACAGAGTTGATGAACGATGATGATACCCTTGACGGCTACACCAGAAAGATAATTTCACATTACCTGAAGAAATATCACAGGAATGTGCTTATGGTAGCGGAGAAATTAGATATCGGTAAATCGACCGTTTACCGCATGATAAAAGAAAATGAATTGTAAAGAAGCTAAATCGACTAATAACATGAAAGGCAAATTATATGATTTAAGCCAGGTAAAGATGTTTCTCGGCAACGATAAGCAGCAGCTTGGCAATATGATCAGCATATTCGTCAGTGAGACCCCACTCATGATACAGGCCCTAAATGATAATATGCAGAGCTACAATTTAGATGAGGTCAGATTTTATGCTCATAAACTAAAATCCAGCATCGATCTTTTCCAGATCAATGGCTTGCAACAAGACATCAGGTCACTCGAAAAGCTTGCCGGCGAAAAGAACAATGTCGCCACAATCCAGCAATACGTTTCAGATATCACCAATACGCTGGAGGTAGTTATTGAAGAGATACGGAAGGAAGCCTAAAGAATCCAATTTCCAATAAAATGACCTGGCAGGTCGGGGACCTGCCAGGTCATTTTATGCTACAGCGGAATATTACCATGTTTTTTCGGTGGATTGGTCTTGCTCTTGGTCTGGGTCATTTCCAGGGCCTGGATAATCTTATAACGTGTTTGCCTTGGATAGATGATCTCATCAATATACCCCAGTTCAGCAGCTTTGTATGGGCTTGCGAAGGTCTTACGGTAATCATCAACAGCCTTCTTCTTTTCTTTATCTGTAAGCTTATCCCTGAAAATGATGTTCACCGCGCCATCGGCACCCATAACGGCGATCTCCGCAGTGGGATATGCAAAATTCACGTCTGCACCGATATGTTTGCTCGACATCACGTCATAAGCCCCGCCGTAAGCTTTACGTGTAATAATAGTGATCTTGGGCACTGTTGCTTCAGAGAATGCATACAATAGCTTAGCACCGTGCTTGATGATGCCTCCGAATTCCTGTGCGGTTCCGGGAAGGAAGCCCGGCACATCCTCGAAGGTAACAAGCGGGATGTTGAAAGCATCACAGAAGCGTACAAAACGTGCCGCTTTGACTGACGAATTGATATCGAGCGCCCCGGCCAGGTGAGCAGGCTGGTTTGCTACAATACCTATCGGCCTTCCCCCCATACGGGCGAAGCCGATAATAATATTTTGTGCGTACTGGCATTGTATCTCGAAAAAATTGCCATTATCCACCACCGTTTCTATTATCTCTTTAATGTCGTATTGCTGTTTGGGATCATCGGGTACGATATCATCCAGGTGCTTATCTTCACGGTGAATATCGTCCGTACATGGCTGTATGGGAGGGTCTTCCATATTATTTAAAGGAAGAAAGCTCATCATCTCCCTGACCATCATCATTGCCTGCTCATCATCATCAGCGATCATATGGGCCACCCCACTCTTTGAATTATGGGTAACAGCTCCACCGAGTTCTTCTTTGGTTACCTCTTCATGGGTCACGGTTTTGATCACATCCGGTCCGGTCACAAACATATAGCTCGATTCCTTCACCATCATGATAAAGTCGGTCATGGCAGGTGAATATACTGCTCCTCCGGCACAGGGGCCGAGTATGGCAGATATCTGCGGTATTACGCCCGAAGCCATCACATTCCTGTAAAAAATATCGGCGTAACCACCGAGGCTTTCCACACCTTCCTGTATGCGAGCTCCACCGGAATCGTTCAGGCCGATTAAGGGGGCCCCCATCTTCATAGCCAGATCCATAATTTTTATGATCTTGTCGGCATTGGCCCTGCTCAGTGTCCCACCAAAAACAGTAAAATCCTGTGCAAAAACGTACATCAGTCTGCCATCGATCTTGCCGTAACCACACACAACGCCGTCACCGGGAGTCTGGTTTTTCTCCATCCCAAAATCATTACAACGGTGGGTCATGAACTTGTCAATTTCTACAAAAGTACCCGGGTCGAGCAGGTCCTCGATGCGTTCACGGGCTGTCTTTCTTCCGGCATTATGCTGCCTTTCGATGCGCTCCTTGCCTCCGCCCAGTTCAGCATCTTTATTACGTTTTTCAAATTCCTGGAATTTCGCTTTGATCGACATGTATCTATTCTTTAATTAATTCAAATTTAATCCTGCTGCACTATTCAATGACTACCAGTGGCTGGTTTGACTGAACGGTATCGCCTTCCTTCACTTTGATCTCCTTAATGATGCGGTCTTTCTTCACCTTATATTCGCTTTCCATTTTCATGGCCGACACGATGATCACCGTGTCCCCTGCCTTCACTTCGTCACCAACCTTCACCAGGATCTTAACGATCTTGCCCGGCATTGGTGATGAGATCACGGCCTCTTCATGTCCGTCGTCACGACGACGGCTCTGAAGGTACTTGCTCTCCGCATCCACGATCTCCACATTATAGGATTTAGAATAAGTGTTGACCATGTATTTTTTTCTATCGGTGCTGATCAGCTCAATGTTATGGGATTTGTTATCGATAATGATAGAATATACACCTTCCTCTACCATCACCACATCGGCATCGTACTTCTTTCCGTCGATTTTGATCCTGACCTTGTCACCTTCCCGGCTGAGTACCTCCACAAGGGCACTCCGGTCATTGATATTTATTTCGGTTGACATAATGTTGTTTTTCTTTTCCTGTTAAAAGCGGTTGAAGCTCATGCGACGGCCGCAATTTTTCCAGTTGTTCTTACCATTTTTGGCATGAACATCCGCCTGAAGGCCTTCCAGCTTATCAAGATAATCGATATAAGCGGCAATGATCGCTACATCCTCCACTTTCACCACATGCTTCTCAGGAAACATGAGGAATTCGCTATTCTTTTCAATAAAGTGCGTATTGTATTTCCCTTTCACAAAGTCCGGGGTTTGCATAATACGGTTGAGAAAAGGAATGGATGTTTTTACGCCTGTGATCTTATATGCATACAGGGCTCTCTTCATGCGGGCAATAGCTTCCTGCCTGGTATTGGCCCAGATCACCAGCTTGCTAATCATGGGATCATAATGTATAGGGATCTCATATCCTTCATATACATAGCCGTCGTGTCTGACTCCTAAACCAAGGGGCTCGGTAATATGCTTGATCACCCCCGGGCTGGGCATGAAGTTGTTTTCAGGGTCTTCGGCATAGATCCTGCACTCTATAGCATGTCCATTCTGACGAAGTTCATCCTGCTTCAGTTCCAGTTCCAGGCCATTTGCAATATTGATCTGCTCTTTAACCAGGTCAACACCCACTACCCTTTCCGTGATCGGGTGCTCTACCTGCAAGCGGGTATTCATCTCCAGGAAGTAGTAATTGAGTTTATCGTCAACGATAAACTCAATGGTACCGGCTCCACTATAATTCACAGCTTTCGCTGCAGCTACGGCAAACTCGCCCATTTCCTTCCTGATCTCAGGGGTCATCAGGGGTGAAGGGGTTTCCTCGACCACTTTCTGATGACGCCTTTGCACTGAGCACTCCCGCTCGAAGAGATGGATCACATTACCATGGCTATCCCCTAATATCTGGAATTCGATATGGTGGGGTGACTGGATATATTTCTCGATGTAGATGGTATCGTCGCCGAAGGATGCACGAGCTTCCGACTGAGCCGCCCGTATTGAGTTTAAAATATCTTTTTCCTTTTCAACCAGCCTCATACCTTTGCCGCCGCCACCGGCAGAAGCTTTCACCATTACCGGCAGGCCGATGGCTTTTATCTTCTTAATAGCATCCTTTTCATCGGTGATCATGTCGCTACCCGGTACAACCGGTATGCCGGCTTCAACCATGGTTTTGCGCGCAGTGATCTTATCGCCCATCGTTTTGATGGCGTATGAAGACGGGCCTATGAAGATGATACCTTCTTTTTTACAGCGATTGGCGAATGTTGCATTCTCCGAGAGGAAGCCATATCCGGGATGGATGGCATCCGCTCCCGACTGTTTGGCTGCATCAATGATCTTATCGATCACCAGGTAGCTTTCAGCCGATGCTGATGGTCCTATAAAATATGCCTCATCGGCATAACGTACGTGCATGGAACTACGGTCGGCTTCGGAATATACCGCCACAGTGGTGATCCCCATCTCCCTGCACGAACGCATGACCCTTATTGCAATTTCACCCCTGTTCGCTACGAGGACTTTCTTTATCATAAAATAGAGTTTTTCGCTTGTAATTAGTCTCCAAACATTCCCGTATAAGCCGAAAATCAGGCAAATTATGGAATGTAAATATAGTTATTTTTAATCATTTTAAACAAACGAAACCTCCACTCGGTTCAATTCCTTAACTTTGCGCTTTAATATTTTATTGATGATCAAGATCTTCGCTTCCGTGCTTCGACAATTCCTGTTCTGGATGTTCTTTTTTGCGCTGAACAGGGCTTTATTTCTGATCTATTATTCACAGCTGGTTTCGCTCGAAAAACCGGGATTTTCTGAAGTGATGGCAGGCTTCTGGAATGCCCTCAGACTGGATATGGCCACAGCATGTTATATCCTTATCCTTCCCTTCTTCCTGCTCTTGCTGCGTTCACTGATCAATGCACGAATATTCGACATTGCCAATAAGGTATACACTTTTATTATCATCGTAGCCTATACCCTTATTACTACTACCGAGCTGGGCATATATGCAGAGTGGAAAACCAAGCTGCATTACAAGGCTTTTCATTATCTTTCTAATCCCGATGAGGTTTATAATTCTGCATCAACCGGGCAGTTCATATGGCTTGTGCTTATCTTCCTGATCATGACAGCCTTGAGCTTTTATGCATACCACCGCCTTGTTTACCGAAGGCCACTGTTGATGAAAAGAAACTATTTTGCTTCCCTGGCATTTCTGATCATCACTCCTGCCCTATTGTTCCTGGGGATCAGGGGCGGCCTACAGGAAATACCCATCACACAAAGCCAGGCTTTCTATTCCAAACATAATATCCTGAACCTGGCAGCTGTAAATTCAGGCTATAGCTTTTCTTTCAGTTGGATGGAGAACCATCGCTTCATGAAAGAGAACCCATATCAGTTCTTTGATGATGATGAAGCCATCAGCATCCTGGAAGAGATCAATGCAGTGGAAAAGGACACCACCATCCAGCTATTGAAAATTTCAAGACCTAATATTGTCATTCTCCTGCTTGAAAGCTGGTCGGCCGACCTTATACACTCTCTGGGTGGAGAGGAAGGCATTACGCCGGAATTTGAAAAGCTGGCAAATGATGGCGTACTATTTACACGTTTATATGCCAGCGGCAATCGTTCCGAGCAGGCCATGTCGTCGATTTTTGGCGGATTCCCGGCTACACCCGTCGCGGCTATAACCCATAATCTCGAAAAAGTGGTAGAGCTTCCCAGCCTGACTGAAAGGCTAAAGGAAGAAGGATACCTTACTTCATTCTATTTCGGCGGACACCTGATGTACGGAGGGATCAAATCCTATCTCAGGATTGCCGGGTTTGAAGAGATGACTGAGATCTACGACCTTCCTGCATCCATGCCCATGGGAAAGCTGGGTGCTCACGATGAATATTTATTCGACTATCAGATAGAAGAATTGGATCAATACCCGCAGCCATTCTTCTCGGTGATATTTACGCTCAGCACGCATTCCCCCTACGACCAGCCCATGGATAAGGTCCTTGACTGGGGAGGAAGTGAAAATGAATATATCAACTCAGCTTATTACACCGATCGTTGCCTGGCAGCTTATTTCGAAAAAGCAAGCCAGAAAGATTGGTACGACAGTACGCTGTTTATTATCGTTGCCGACCACAGTCATAATTCATACCGCCACTGGCCCGTTACATCGCCACAGTACCGGCATATTCCAATGTTGTTCTTTGGTAATGTAATTAAAGATGAATACCGGGGCACAAAGATCGACAGACTCTCCTCGCAGGCTGACATCCCTGTGACCCTACTGAAACAGTTATACCTTCCAACTGATGAGTTCAGATGGAGCCATGACCT
>QMPN01000107.1 GCA_003648575.1 Bacteroidota bacterium | reverse complement strand
CTTACCAGGTCAGTCTCAAAATAGGCATCCCAGCCCGGAGCTGTAATGGTGGCATTGGTGTTGAACCTTACTGCCATTTTTCCTGAAGGGGAAGTAATTGGGTCCGGGTTGATATCGCCAAACAGCCATGCAAGAACCTCATTTGTTTCTGAATTGAACACCTTCACTCCATCATTCCCTTCTTCCGTGTGAAAATCAGTGAAATAAAGGGTGATCTCGCTTGCTCCGGGAGGTTCGATGATCCAGAAACAGTTCGTATTATTATGGTAATCCCTTGGTCCACTGCCGTCAGTAATGAACCCTGATTGCTCATCCAGAATGCTTATTCCCGGACAGTATTCCGGTATTGCTCCTTCATAGCTTAGCAACCAGCCGGCTGCTTCACCGGATGCGTCGGAGTTGAAGGTGATCAATATCCTGTCTCCGGTAGATGTAACATCCTCCGGGATCTCAGTGCCCTGAAAAGTACCCAGAACGGGTGCAGAGCCAGTCTCTCCGTCGTATACAGTGAGGATGTCACCGCTGGCAGTATTGAAACTTAAAAACTCAAGGGTGATACTACTGATAGAATCCTGCGGTGCGATAAGCCAGCTGCAATTTGCATCCGGGGCATAATCATTTACCGGTCCGCTGCCGTCATCAATCGTTCCCTGGATGTTTTCCAGGAGCTTATCGCCCTGGCAATAATATGGATAATTGTATGCATTGGTATCCGGGTAAGCATTTATGATCAACTCCTGTGCGAGGTTAAAGTTTGAACCACCCGGTGAGAGGTTGTCGGTATAGAAGTAACCGTCATAGGAGCCGCTCCATCCCCAGTTGAAATGGTAGTAATTATCTGCCTGGTAACCATCGCATACAAATGCGTGTCCGTTGATATTGGGTACCGACCAACCAGCATAATACATTGGAATCGCCCTGTCGAGATGCGTAATCAGCAGGCTGTCCCAGTCGAGGCTTGTGCTGTCGCGATAAACATATATTGTTTCCGGTGAATACTTGAAAAAGCTCCGTAAAGCATAAGCAGCTTTATGGTTGTACATGCCGGAGCCGTTGGGTCCGTATACCATATCACAGGCGATGCCGAGATGGTGCAGCAGAAGTGCAGTAGCAAGATTGCTTTCGTTCAGGCTTGTAGCCATCTTGTCCCATTCATAAGTAGTCGCTCCGAAATCGGCAGTCAATGTGCCATAAGGCGGACATTCATAGGTGTATGAGCCTGTACCTGTCTCCGGCCAGCGGAAGTAATTCACTACCTGTCCCAGTGCGGTGGCAACACATCCGGCATAGCAGTGCCCTCCCGGGCCCTGTGAATCTACCGGGCACATCTCATTATAATATTCTCCCTGGTCCCATGTTGTAGTGAGCATAGGGATTACCTCTTTCTCCAGTTTTAAAGATCTTAGTGTGGAGGGATCATCTGTTTTTAAGTTTTCCCACATGTTTTGAGTCTCTTCATCTGCCGGAAGTCCCGCTTCAGCCGCCGCGTTGATCTGAAGTTTATAATGATAGATGAGCTCTTCCAACTGGGGAGGTAAGCCCAGACCGGTATACTTTCCGCTAAGGGAATATCCGGGTACAGGCCTGAGTAGATCATGGGCTGAAACCAGGACAAAACCACCGTCCTTCATATTCACAGCATACATCATAGTTTCTCCGTGCAATTTTAATGCATAGGTCTCAGCAACTTCTATGCTGGCATGATCAACTGAAGATTGGTCGATGCGCTCATAGAAAAAATTCACAGCCACTTTTTTGGCGGTTGACTTATCTACTTCTACTGCCAGAAGCAGGGAGGTGATAAATACGAATGACAAGGAGAGAAGAAGGTTTTTCATGCTGGGAGGTTTATTATGATTAAAACAAAAATACGAAATCCTGAGGTATGGAAATTGTAGTAAGGGAAAACAGAATAAAATGGAGAATGGAGAATGAAGAATGGAGAATGTAAAAGGGGATAGATGATAGAAGAAGTAAAAAAAAAGGAGAAATCTTATTAAAGATTCCTCCTTTTAGTCGTAATGACCGCTATCATTATTTTATGATAATCTTTTTATTTACGGTTCCTTCACCTGATGTGAGGTTAAGGATATAGATGCCTTTAGCAAAGTTGCTCACGTCAATTTTGTGGTTTACGCTGCCAGAAACATTGGTGAGCTTGTCAGAATAAATAGCTTCACCGGTTACATTCACCAGGCGCATTTCAATGCTCTGACTATTGTCGAGCTGGAAATTCACATTTAGTGCATCGGTAGCAGGATTCGGGAAAACTTCTAGTTCCGTAAAGGCTACAGGCTCTTCAACGCCTACGTTGCCGATCTCATAATTGATTTCCCAACCTGGCCTTTGAACAAATGAACTTGTCTGCCATCTGAGAACTGCATTTCCTGAAGGAACTACAATTGGGTCAGGAAGGTCGCTACCGCTCAAGGTAACCAGCAGAGAACTGCCATCAAAAACTTTCAGTATATCTGTCCCTTCTTCAGTATCGAAATAATTGAAGGTGATCGTAATCTGATTAGCGTAAGGAGGTTGGATCTGGTATAGGCAAATATTTCCCGGGTTGTAAAAGAATTCTCCGCTGCCATCGTCGAACGTTCCAAGAGGATCGGTGAAGATGTCCATGCCACAATATGCGGGACGGTTTGCATCATATTCTGCCTTGAACCCTGGTCCCTGGCTGCTGCCATCAGTACTCAGGGTGATTAGCATCTGGTTGCCTGTTGAAGTGAATTCATCGGGCAGCGTGCTTCCTGTGTACTCTCCCAGCAAGCTTGCTGAAGTAGTTCCTCCGTCATAGATCCTCAGGAAGTCACCTGAACCCAGCTCAGAAGAAATAAAATAAAGGGTAATGTCAGTGATGGAATCTTCATCAGTCTGGGGATCGATCAACCAGCTTGCTTCTGTGTTGGCAAGGTAATCCTCTACAGGGCCACTGCCATCTGCAAACTGACCGGATAATTCTGTGAGTACGATCTGTCCGGTATTATGATATGGGAAAGCAGGGTCGGTGGGGATAAAATTGCATACTATCCTTTGCTGTATGTGATATCCGCCAACGTCATTAATTGAGAAATACCCATTTCCTGAGCCGCTCCAACCAAAGTTGAAGTGGTAGTCGGTGCCCTGGTAGCCATCGCAAACAAATGCATGGCCGCCACCGGCTGAAGATACACCTGAATAATATATCGGGTATCCATTATCGATGTCATTAGTAAGAAAGTTATGCCAGCTGGTGACGCTATAATCTTCTCTCTTATAGAAGTTGGCAGCGTCATACCTCAAATAATAGGCTATCCTATTTGCAACAATGAAGCTGTATGCACCTGATCCGTCGGGACCAAAGTCCATATCCACGGCCACAGCGCAATGATAACCGATCTCTGCTATAGGATATGGGTTTTTATTATCTATAACATCCTGCATACCTGTCCATGAATAATAAGTGTCTTCGAAATTTGCATACTGAGGACCGTAAGCCGGATTTGGAGGTGTATATGTACGTTCATTTTCTCCATGGATTGGATAATTCCAGTAGTGCATGATCAACGACATGGCAGTAGCAACACAGCCAACATAAGCATGTCCGCCAGGGCCTGATCCATCCGCAGGGCACATCAAGTTGTATGGGTTATCCTGGTTCCACATTGCTGTTACCAGGGGATCCACATCTTTCGGGTTTTTAAGAATATTCAGGTTTGCAATATCGCTGGTGGACAGATGAGACCATTCAGCTGTAATACTTGCTTCTGCAGTGATGTTGTTTTCGCGGATATAGGCGATCTGGTCAACATATCCTTGCAGGAAGCTTGCATAAACGTATGCATGTTCACCCTTTGGGAATTCACCCTCGAAAGAATAACCGATAATAGGATCAAAAACATCCTCTGCAGATACGATCACAAAACCGCCGGTGGCGAAATCGAATGCATAAAATGCAGGTGTGCCATCCAGGTACCTTGTGTATTCATTACTGATTACAACATTAGCAAATGAAATTCCCTGGTCGTACTGGTTTACATTTTCGAAATAGGCATTAACAGCAACTTTCTGAGCATCTTTCTTAGTCACTTCACTTGCCATCCCGCTCGAAAAGGCCAGAACAACAAGGCTAAGGGTCAGTAGTAGAATCTTTTTCATGATATAATTAATTAAATTAATTTCAATAGTTCGCAAATATATATATAATACTTTATTTATAAGATATCAGCTTGCAGAATAATTCAAGATTGTTTCCTATTTATACAGACCCTGCAATACCTGAATTGGTTGCATGGAAAAAGTGATTATTTCTTATGCCGGAATTTGGGCGAATTTTATTATTTTCGCTTCTCAATAGATCGTTTACAACTTCCTGTGTTATGTCATTATTAATCAAGAATATAAAATCCATCCTGCAAGTTCGGGAAGAAGGCGCATTAAAGGTGGCTGGAAAGAATATGGCTGAGCTTCCTCATCTGGACAATGGCTGGTTGCTTACCGACGGAGACCGTATCCTGGATTTTGGAAGTATGGATACATTCGATGATGCTGCTATAAAGTCAACAACTAAACCAGACTTGATCGATGCAAGGGGGAAATACCTGATGCCTGCTTTTTGTGACTCACACACCCACCTGGTGTTCCCTGCAAGCCGTGAGATCGAATATATTGATAAGATCAAAGGCCTGTCGTATGAAGAGATTGCGAAAAGGGGTGGAGGGATACTGAATTCGGCCAGAAAAATGCATGAGACATCTGAAGATGAGCTTGTTGAATCAGCCCTGGGCAGACTGAACGAGATCATGTTTCTGGGAACAGCTGCCGTGGAGATCAAAAGCGGTTACGGACTGAACACCGAGAATGAGTTAAAGATGCTCAGGGTAATCAGAAGCCTGAAGGAGCGTTCACCTCTGAAGATCGTATCTACTTTCCTTGGAGCGCATGCTATTCCGGCTGAATATAAAGGAAAGCAGAAAGCATATGTGGATCTGATTATTAATGAGATGATCCCCCAGGTGGCCTCGGAAGAGCTGGCCGACTATATTGATGTATTCTGCGATCGTGGTTTCTTTACCGTGGAAGATACTGACCGCATTCTGAATGCCGGAATGAAATATGGACTCCGGCCAAAGATCCATGCCAATGAACTGGATTATTCGGGAGGCATACAGCTAGGCGTGAAATATAATGCCTTATCTGTCGACCACCTCGAATACACGGGCGATGAGGAGATCGATGCCCTGCTGGGAACAGAGACCATGCCTACATTGTTACCCGGTGCATCCTTTTTCCTGGGGTTGATCTACGCCCCGGCAAGGAAGATGATAGATGCCGGCCTGCCGGTAGCAATGGCCAGCGACTTCAACCCAGGATCTTCACCTTCAGGCAATATGCAATTCATCCTCTCGTTAGGAAGCATTATATACAGGATGCTGCCCGAAGAGGCCATCAATGCGGTGACGATCAACAGCGCATATGCCATGGGATTGAGCGAAGAGTATGGCAGCATAGGGAAGGGAAAGAAAGCAAACATTATTATTACCAGTGATATCCCGTCTTATGAATTTCTTCCTTATGCTTACGGAAGTGATAAGGTGGAAAAAGTGATCGTAAATGGTGAGCTGCTGGTGGATAAGAAGAGTAGTATTTAGAGTACTTAAAGTATTTAGAGTACTTAGAGTATTTAAAGTACTTAAAGTGACTTGAGTTTGGAGTTAATAAATTTAGAACCTATATAAAAAGATGAAACAACTTATCGAATGTGTACCCAACTTCAGCGAGGGTAGGGATATGGCAGTGATCAAACAGATCACAGATGAAATTGAACGCTCAGAGGGTGTTAAATTGCTGGATGTAGATCCAGGCGCAGCCACCAACCGTACCGTGGTCACCATGGTGGGAGAACCGGAATATGTGATTGAAGCAGCATTCAGGGCAGTGAAGAAAGCCTCAGAGGTGATCGACATGAGCAAACACAAAGGTGAACACCCTCGCATGGGGGCAACAGATGTTTGTCCGCTTGTACCGGTTGCCAATATCAGCATGGAAGAAACTGTGGAATATGCCCGAAAGCTGGCCGAGAGGATAGGGAAGGAGTTGGATATACCGATATATTGCTATGAAAATGCTGCTTTCACAGAGGAACGCCGCAACCTGGCCACCTGCCGGTCGGGTGAGTATGAAGGTATGCGTGAAAAATTGAAGGATCCCCACTGGAAACCAGACTTCGGCCCCGCCAAATTCAATGCAGGGGCAGGAGTAACAGCAGTGGGCGCACGCGACTTCCTGGTGGCTTTCAATGTAAACCTGAATACAACCTCAACACGCAGGGCAAACGCTATCGCATTCGATGTACGTGAGCGTGGCCGCCCCAGGAGGGAAGGAAATCCAATCCTCGGGAAGATCATGAAGGATGAAAATGGAAAAAGGATCATGATTCCGGGAGCCCTTAAATCTGTAAAGGCCATTGGCTGGTTCATTGAAGAATATGGTGTTGCCCAGATCTCTATGAACCTTACCAATATCAGTATCACACCGGTGCATATCGCTTTCGACGAAACCTCTAAAAAGGCAGAAGCGCGCGGCATCAGGGTTACCGGCTCAGAACTCGTAGGACTGATCCCCTTGCAGGCCATGCTGGATGCCGGAAAATACTTTTTACAAAAACAAAAACGCTCAACAGGGGTGTCGAATAAGGAATTGCTGAAGATCGCCGCCAAATCGATGGGGCTGGATGAGCTGAAACCTTTCAACCCCAAAGAAAAAATCATCGAATATATGATCGATGCTGATGATGGAGATAAGCTGGTGGATATGGACTTATTTGCCTTTGCTGATGAGACTGCAAGCGAGTCACCTGCACCCGGAGGTGGATCAATATCAGCCTACGTGGGCGTCCTGGGCGTTTCACTGGGCACGATGGTTGCGAATCTCTCATCACATAAACGCGGATGGGATGAGCGCTGGGAAGAATATTCCGATTGGGCAGAAAAAGGACAGGCTCTCAAAGATGAACTCCTCTTTCTCGTCGATGAAGATACCCGTGCGTTCAATATGATTATGGAAGGCTTTGGCTTACCAAAAGGAACCGATGGTGAAAAGGCAGCCAGGCGCCAGGCTATACAGGAAGCATCGAAGTATGCTATGCAGATCCCTTTCCGAGTGATGGAACGCTCGCTGGAATCGATGAAAGTGATGAAAGCCATGGCAGAGAATGGGCTTGAAGCCTCCCTATCGGATGCAGGCGTTGGCGCTCTCTGTGCACGTACTGCCGTGATGGGAGCATACCTGAATGTGAAGATCAATGCTGATGGCGTGGATGATAAGGACTTTGTAAATGACCTGCTTTCGCGTGGTGAGGAGGTAGAGAAAAATGCTTTGCAAACAGAAACCGAAATCCTGGAGATCGTAAATTCAAAAATAAAATGATTAAACACATAGTAATGATACGCCTCAAGGAGGCCGGGAGCCCGGAAGAGAAATTGGAGAATGGGAGAAGGCTTAAAGCTTCCATCGAAGGACTCCTGGGAAAAATACCCAAATTGCTGAGCATGGAGGTGGGAAAGAACATGAGTACCAAATCATCAGCATATGACCTCGTGCTGACTTCAACATTTGATAGCATGGAAACACTCGAAACATACCGGGTGCATCCCGAACATCAGAAGGTTCTTGAACACCTGTATGAGGTTATGGAGAGCACAGCAGTCGTAGACTATAAACTTTAAACACTCTAAATACTCTAAATACTTTAAATACTCTAAGTACTCTAAATACTCTAAATACTTTAAGTACTCTAAATACTAAGTATTTTATTCACTTTCAAAACCCTTTAGGGTTTAATGCAGTATAATGAAATAAATAAGCTTTGACTGACCTTTTTATCACCGGTTTTATTCAGATCAGGTGGATTGATATCGTTGATATCTTCCTGGTAGCGCTGCTTTTGTATGAGCTGTATAAGCTCTTGAAAGGCACCGTTGCTATTAACATCTTCTTCGGGATCGTTGCAGTTGTGTTGATCTGGCAGGTCGTGAATGCGCTGCAGATGGAACTGCTTAGCAAGATACTCGGGGCCTTTATAAGTGTAGGGTTTATTGCACTCATTGTTATTTTTCAGCCTGAGATCCGGCGTTTTCTCCTTGCCCTGGGATCCACCACATTCATGAGGAGCAAAGGAAGACGCTTTCTTTTCTGGAGGCTGAATATTGATAATCAGCCGGGTATCGATGCCAATGCCATCGTGCTCGCCTGTAATAGCATGGCAGAGATGAAGCAGGGTGCCCTGCTTATCCTCACCAGGAAAAATGAGCTTAAGCAATACATCAACACCGGTGAAGTAATAGAAGCCAGGCTTTCCACTCCATTGCTCGAAAATATTTTTTACGGACAGGGCCCATTGCATGATGGTGCAGTGATCATCAGCGGGAATGTGATCATGGCAGCCGCATGTATCCTCCCGGTTTCCGGAAATACTGATATCCCCAAGCGTCTGGGACTCAGGCACAGGGCTGCAGTAGGGATCACCGAAGTATCGGATTCCATTGCAATAGTAGTGTCGGAGGAAAACGGAAAGATCGCATACTCTGTAGAAGGAAAGCTTATTTCAAAAGTCAGTGTGGCAGAATTGAAATCATTCCTCGAAGATGAGTTTACGGAAAAGCCTTTGCCGAAAGAAAATCCGGTGGAGGTGGAGGTAGAAAAGGCTAGATAAAAGCAATTGTCATTCTGAGGAGCGAAGCGATGAAGAAAGCATATCGCACCGCACCCAGCAAACAGCTACCTCCAGTTGGCGAGTTGCACTCAGCCAACAGGTGCATCCCGCTGACTTCATGCATGACTTTGACAGGTACCTCCACATTTGAACCCGAAACTTGAAACTCTTCCTTCCTCCTTCCTCACCTTCGCAAAAGCTTCGGCGAGCGCAGTCGTCAGGATGACAAATTCACTTTATTGTTGTAAATTTGAATAGTGAGCAAGTAAAAGTTGCTTGCCAAGCAGATTCACGCCAGTAGAGGGCATTATTATGAGAACGGATTATCATATTAAGGTAGAACCAAAATACTATATCCCAGCAATAGTTTTCATCCTGAGTTTAGTAATATTTGGTACAATCTATAACTCAAACAGAATTAAAAACCTTCATTCTGAATACCATAATATTTCAGATGAAACATCAGTAAATGGGATAATTGATGACATATACATTGAAAAAGGAGCAAGCTTTGTAACACTAAAGGACGGGAATAAGTTATTTATTGATCTATCAAGAAATTATAAAACCGAAAACATATCCCTTCATGAAAGTCTGCAAATTGGTGATTCAATAGTGAAGTATGCAGGCTCAGATACAATATTGTTGATAAGAGGAAACAGGACTGAGTATTATATAATTGG
>QMPN01000106.1 GCA_003648575.1 Bacteroidota bacterium | reverse complement strand
TAACAATCAAATACTCGTTTGGTTTGCAAAAATAATAAAAGTGTTGAGTGTTGAGTGTTGAGTGTTGAGTTTTGAGTTAGTTAAAAGTTAAATAATTATAAGCTATACACTTTCATTAGGCACTATTCACTTTTCGAATGAATAAGAACATCAATAGCTCCATGTCCGAATTCCGCCAGGCTGGCGCTTTTATCCTGAAGCCCTTCGTATTCTTTCAGTTTTGTTATGACGGCATTTTTCAACACGCCATTTCCAATGCCGTGGATATAAGTAAGCTTACGAAAGTTATTGGCCATAGCGCTTTCCAGTGTTTTTACGAAGTAATTTATCTGGAGCAGGAACATATCGTGGCTGCTGAGGCCTGCAATATTATCGACGATTTCACCTATGTGGAGGTCGACAACTGCAGCATGCGGACCCACGGCATGCTTACCAATAAGGGTTTCCCTCTGCTGTTCACCCGCCTTCACAACAACGGCTTCTACCTCTGTCTTAACTACCTCATGCTTTCCCGGGACCATTTTCAGGGATTTGAGATCGGCCAACCTGTAAATGATGGCTTTTTCGTTGATCAGGCCGGACTCCTGGTAACTACCTTCACTGCTGAACTTGGATGCTTTGATATGAAAAGCTGACTGGAGTGGGAGGTAGGCATGTTCTTCAGAATGGGCCAGTATTTGAATCACACCATCAGTCCAGCCGGGCAGGCCTTCGCGTTCGATCATCTCAATTTCCGCAGATGAACCTGCTTCTACAGAGCCATACTCGAATCCGAAATACTGTCCTTCATCATCCTGAAGAAGAAGGTTATATACGATATCGTTTTTTGTATGATTGATCAGGCGAACCTCAAGATCGCCGGTAATGTACCACTGCTGGTCGGAGGGTACAAAAGCCAGAAAATAACCTGGCGCCTCTTCAGCACCGCTCTTGACTCTGCCCAACATATTTACTGATGGAGCGGATTGATCCGGGCCCGTGGTCTTGCTCAGGTCAACGTCGAAATCTTCCGAAAACATTTTTTCAGCCTTGGTTTCAGCTTCCATTTTGATGATATCACCGGTAGATGTAGGTAATTCAAACCCATCTGTTGTCGCTACATATACCAGGCTCCCACTCACGATCTTACTCACAACACCACCACCTGTCTCATTCAGGAACTTAACCTTATCGCCTACTTTGAATTTCATATTTTAATTTTTTGCAAAGGTAGGGTGAATTAGAACAAAAGCGAACCAATTATAAATGCTCTCTAAATAACGTATTGTCTTTTTTTGAATATTTAAAAAAATTACCTTTGTTTGAACGAATAGCACATGTCATGAGAAAAGGGATCTGTTTAATTGCTTTCAGCCTCTTATTAGCATTGGGAGCTGTGATGGCACAGGAGCTACCCGACACCCTGATCAGCCTCGAAGCTGTCGTGATCATAGGAGTTGAGGTTCCGGAACAGGCTTACCCAATCGATGATATCCATCGCCTTGAGATCGACGTGCTGCCAACTAAGGATATTGGAGAATTGATGCGCCAAATACCGAATGTGAATGGGATACGTAAAGGAGGAGCGGTCCTCGATCCTGTCGTCAGGGGCTTTAAATACAGCCAGCTGAATGTACAACTAAATGGTGGCCAGAAGATCGAGGGGGGATGCCCGAACCGTATGGATCCGGCTACTGCACATGTCGATGTAGACGACATCAGGGCACTGGAAGTGATAAAGGGCCCCTTTGCGCTCAGGTATGGACCAAACTTTGGTGGCGTGGTAAACATGAAGACCGTGCAGCCCCTTCCGCAGCGTGTATTTGGAGTGAATGTCGGCGCCATGATGGGCTATGAGAGCAACTGGAATGGTTTCAAACAAAGATTTTCCGTTGACGGAGGAAATGATAAGGTATTCTTCTCCCTGTCGGGAAATATGAAGAAATTTAGGGATTATGAGGATGGAAACGGCAAGGAGGTGAAGTCTTCCTTCGACCGCTATAATTATACCGCGCAGCTGGGTGTCAGCCCAATTAAAAACAATTATCTGATCCTTTCTTATGACCGCTCCTATGGAAGGAATGTAAACTTCCCGGCATTGCCTATGGATGAAAGGGAGGACAATACATACATGGCATCACTCGACTATAAGGCCATCAAGGTTTCCAATACTTTCACGGAATTTAATGCCAAGTTTTACATTTCCGATGTCAGCCACCTGATGGATAACAAGGAAAGGCCTTTCTCCGACACCGTCGTGGCTGTCTCCGACATACAGGCAAGGAATTACGGCTTCAGGATGGATGGAAGCTTTGATTTCGGGGAGAATATATTTGTGTTCGGAACCGACTATGAGCATATTCTGAAAGATGGGGAACGCAACAAAACAAAGATCCTCGAACCCACTATGCCGAGCATGAAAGAAGATCTGTGGAACGATGCTCAGATACAGAATAATGGTCTTTTCGTCCTGTATAGAAGGGTATTCGGTAAATTCACCCTGGACGCTGCTATGCGTGCCGATTTCAACAGAGCCACTTCAGGCGAGCTGAAACTGGTGAAAATGGGCAATGAAGTATATAAGGATTCGGATGTAGAATCAAACTATACCAATATTAGTGCAAGCGTAGGAGGCCAATTTCATTTCAGTAAGAAATTTGTCCTGAAACTGGCTCTCGGACGAGGCGTGCGAAGTCCCGATATGAGTGAACGATTTATCATGTTCCTACCTGTCGGATACGACAACTACGATTATCTGGGCAACCCGCAACTCAAACCGGAAGCCAATAATGAAATTGACCTTTCTGCCATACTAACATTCGCGAAGGCAGGGACCATAGAGGGAGGTTTCTTCTTTTCTTATGTAACAGATTATATCACCGGAATGCTTGTTCCCGAGTCTGTTGCCAGGCCCCAGACCACGGGAGTTTATGGGGTTAAAAAGTTTTATAATGAGGACCATGTATACCTGCGCGGCTTTGAGCTGACTTATCAAACGCCTAAGAAATATAATTGGGGCATCAGGGCCCGTGCTGCCTGCACCAGGGGTATCAACCCTGAGGCAACGAAATATATCATTGAAAATGGAGAAGTGACGGGAACGGAAACAGTAAAGAATGATCCGCTGCCTGAAATCCCACCCCTGGAAGGAGCTGTAGATGTTTATTACCGCTTTTTTGATGGTAAACTCATCCCTAATATCAATGTGAGGATGGTAGCATCACAAAATCAGCTGTCTGAAGCCTATATGGAAGAGAAAAGCCCGGGTTTTATACTGCTGAACTTTAATTTTTCATACGAGTTCAACACTTACCTTAAACTTACCGGTGGGGTTTCCAATATTCTGGATAAAGCCTATTATGAACACCTTAACAGGCATATCATCGGCGGAAAAGGAAACTTGTATGAACCCGGCAGGGTATTTTATCTGAGTGTGTACTTTAATATTTAGACCCATGAAAAAAATACTGTATATAATCCCCCTGATCTTTATTTTGTTTTCTTGCCAGAAGAGTAAAGAGAAGCAGGTATCTTATATCATTACAAAGTCAATTTCCGGCTTTGATGTGAACTATCGCGTGGCGGATGGTTCCCTGGTGAAACAAAGCATAGAAGCAGCCAGTGCTCAGGACCGATGGCAATATTCATTTACTGCAGAGGAAGGCGATATCGTATTTGTATCGGCCATTTACACGGACATCAGCTCCGCAATCAATGTTCAGATCCTTATCGATGGGAAAGTCTATAAGCAAGGTTCCAGTTCGCAGGACACCGTAAGATACGTTACCGTGTCCGGAACAGTTCCATTTCAATAAATATTACTACACTATAAGTGGGTATCAGGCAACCTAATTATCATTATTTTTGTCTTTCAAATGATGAAGGCACATAAACTATTCAAAAGCTTCCTATTGATCGTTCTTGTATTGCTTGCAGGATGCGGGAAGGAACCTGAACCTGCACCACCGCCTGCAAAAGGAAAGGTTTTATTCAAATTCCATCATTATTGTGAAGGGATGCCTATTGAATATGATACCCGCAAGTACATTAACCAGGCCGGGAATGAGTATATGGTAAATGAGATACAGTACTTTATATCAGATGTTTATCTGAACCGGACTGGGAGTGATTATATGATTCATGCCTGGAAAGACATTCACTATATAGATTCCGATATTGAAACAAGTCAGGAATGGGCCGTCTTCGACAATATAACCACAGGTTATTATACCGGTATAAGCTTCACATTTGGGATCACTGAAGAAAAAAACATCACACTAATGTATACCGATCCGCCGGAGTCCCTGATGTTCTGGCCGAAATACCTGGGCGGAGGATATCACTATATGAAGTTGAATGGCAAATGGTTGGATCCCAGTGGCCTGGAGCGCCCCTATAACTTTCATCTTGGCATAGGACAAATATATGATCCTGATTCGGGCGATATCACCGGATTCATTCAAAACTATTTTGAGATTGTAGTTCCAGCTTCTTCATTTGAAATATATCCCGGAGAAACCACCACCATTGATTTTGTGATGCATGTCGACCGATGGTTTAAAAACCCGCATATGTACGACCATAATGTGTGGGGAGGAGATATTATGCAGAACCAGGACGCCATGCAAGTAGGTTGTGAGAATGGCCATAATGTGTTTGAAGTTTTGAGTGTTGGATTTTGAGGGTGCGAGGTACGAGGTGCGGGGTTCGCGTGAACCTCCCCGTCCCACGAACCGCGTCCCCCGAGCCTGATAGTAAATGACGTCAATGCAAAAAATAATAATATATAGTTTGTTAATGCTTCTGTTGTTCGGGTGCCAGCAGAACGATGACCCTGTGCCTGTCCCGGCAGGTCCGACACCCTATGCTATAGAAGTACCTTTTGGCTTTCCTCAGAAGATGAATATTCCGGATGACAATCCCATGACGGAGGAGGGCGTAGAGCTTGGCCGCTACCTGTTTTATGATGGCAGGCTGTCGGGGCGTACGCATCCTGATTCACTCATGAGCTGTGCTACTTGTCACCTGCAGGAAAGATCATTCGAGTGTGGCATCGACCACCCTGAATTTATCGATGGACGCCCACATGGGCTCACAGGTCATCAAACACCCCATTATATGCTTCCGCTTATTAACCTGGTTTGGAATATGAACGGATATCTCTGGAACGGCCGTGTGTCGGAAGATAATCCCAATCCCTACCAGCGAAATATTGAAGACCTTGTGTGGATGGGCGTTGTGGCATCCCATGAGATGAATGGCGATACCAACCGTACTAAAGCACTCATTGCCTCTATACCGGGCTATCGTGATATGTTCAAGAAGGCTTTCGGTACCGAAGTGGTGAGCATGGAGAGGATCAGCATGGCGGTAGCGCAGTTTATCAGGACCATGGTCTCTGCAAATTCAAAATTTGACCGCTACATGAAAGGGGAGGAGCAACTGAGCCCCTCTGAACTCAATGGCTTCGTACTTTTTACTACAGAAGAAGGTGCCGACTGTTTCCACTGCCATGGTGGATTCGGGAATCCTTTATTTACAACCAACCTGTTCTATAATAATGGGAAGGATAGTGTTTTCGAGGGCATCGATGACCGTTTTGCCATTACCGGGGATCCAATGGATCAAGGAGCATATAAAGCCACCACACTCCGAAATATTGAACTTACCGGACCTTATATGCACGATGGCCGATTTTCTACCCTGGAAGAGGTGGTGGACTTCTATGCACACGGATTACTCTGGTCGCCCTATATCAATCCCCTGATGCATCATATTGCCAATGGGGGTACCCAACTTATACCTACAGAAAAAACCGATCTCATTGCCTTTATTAAAGCGCTCAGGGATGAGCCTTTCCTGACTGATCCTGCATATGGCTCTCCCTTATCATTTCCTGAATAAAAAAACCGACAGAAACTATTGTTCCTGCCAGTCATGGTTTGTAAACGTAAAGCTTGATTACTGTATAATAACCTTATTTAAAAGATTTATCTTTTCATTGTATATCCTGATGAAGTACAATCCGTTCGGAAGGTCTTCCAGGCTAAATTCCATATTGTTTGTTCCTGTGTTATTGATAAGACGTGTTTCGATCAAACTGCCATCAGACCCAAACAGGGCCAGGTTCAGCTCGCTCTCAACGCCTTCAATATTCACCCTGAAGTGACCATTGTTCGGGTTCGGCATGATGTTCACACTCAGCCCGCTGTTTACATGACCCGGCACTCCAACACTGTTGTATACAAAGATCTCCAGTGAGTCAGATACCACACTTCCGCAGGCATTTACGGCATACACCTTTACATAGGCAAAGCCATGATAAGCTGCATTCCAAGTAACTGTGGCAGTAACTCCGCTGCTAACCAGGTTTCCGGCATCAAGAGGAGATAAGGTCCAGTCGTATGTGATCGCTCCCGGTGTAGTTGGAACAACTTCATATATGCTTGTTGGAGTAATGTGGATATCAACGTCAGTGGGCCCGCTAGGGGTTGCAGGGGTGGATGGCAAATACTCGAAACTTAATGTCATCACATCTATCATGCCTGTACCACAGGGGGAGACAGCGCTGGCAGACAGGGTCAGATCCACTGAGCCGTTACTGAGATCTCCTGTTCCCGGTGTGTAAGTTGCATTCAATATACTTGCATTATCGAAAGTCCCATCACCAGCTGTTGTCCAGCTAAGCGTTGAATAGTTCGAGGCTGAGGCAACAAGCGTGTGTGTTTGCCCTTCGCAAATAGTCTCATCCGGTCCGGCACTGGCAAAGGGAAGATTCTGTACGGTAAGAACCATATCATCAGAAGCATCAACACCACAGGGCGACATTGCACTGGCTGTAAGGGTGAGAATGGCCACACCGGTGCTGATATCATCAGTCCCGGGGGTGTATGTTGCATTAAGTAAAGTTGCATCATCGAAGCTACCATCACCGTCGGATGTCCAGAGTATGGATGCATAGTCGGTTGCTGAACCTGAGAGCGTATAGGAAACATTCTCACAGATATTGGCATTGGCCCCTGCATTGGCTGTTGGCAGGGTTTGTATGCTCAACACCATATCATCCACAGCATCAGTGCCACATGGCAAAATCGCAGTGGCGGTGAGGCTCAGTGTTGCTCCGCCGCCACTGATATCCCCGCTTCCGGGTGTATAGGTAGCATTGAGCAGTGTGGCATCATCAAAGGTACCGTCACCTGAACTAGTCCATAACACAGCATCATGGTTAGTAGCTATCCCTGAAAGCGTATAGGATGCATCTTCACAAATGTCATCATCAGCTCCGGCATCAGCAGTCGGTGCCCCCTGGACAAGTAAAACCATGAAATCGCTGGCATCATCACCACATGGGCTTACAGCGTATGCGTTTAATGTCAGCGTGGCAATTCCACTTCCTATATCACTCGATCCCGGCGTATATGTTGCCGTGAGTGAGGTCGCATCGTCAAAGGTTCCATCACCACTGGTCACCCAGAGTATGGATTCCTGGTTCGTAGCAGACCCGGATAGGGTGTAGGGTGTATCTGAACAGCTTTCATCATCCGCACCCGCATCGGCAGTAGGACTATAAATGCCTTCCAGTCCGCACAGCGCGGTTCCGAGAGAAGTGAATACCTCATCAAAGCTTGTTTCATAGCTTGGGGTAATACAAATCAATTCTATCGATAAGCTGTTATCCCAGAATCTGTACAGTATGGTGTTTCCAACAATGAAACCGTCCTGTTCAGTAGTAAGCGGATCATCTGTGCTGGCCACTATCGGCAAGGGATTGCCAACAGTAATAGGCCCTGTGAGGACGATTGATCCTACACAAATTTCATTTCCACTTATGTCCGTATCGAAAATTCCTATTTCATCACCTGCTTCCAGGTCAACTCCAGCAATCGTTGCCCCATTGACAATAATATTCATGGGCTGGTATAAACTCTGGTATACCGGTACGAAATGCTGGCCTGAAAGGGGCACTGAGCTAAGCAGGGCCAGGCTCAGTGCCACTATGAATCTTTGGATTCTTTTCATTGTCGATCCAATTAATGAACGATCATCTTCTTGGTTTCACTCCAGTTCTTTCCATTGCTGCTGAACTCTAACTGGTAGTAATAAACACCCGGTTCGAGGTAGGCATTGTCGAAATGAACAGTATACCTGCCCCTGGTGCGCTGGGCGTCTTCCAGGATGTGAATCCTTCTACCCGACACGTCGAAGATGCTCAGCAGAACTGTGCCATCCTCATAGATGCCGAAGTTGATCGTTGTGTTATTAGAAAATGGGTTTGGATAATTCTGTCCCAGGAATGCAGGGGCAGTATGATCATATTCTGACACACCCAGTGCAGAGATCTTGAGGTCACCGGCATAGGTGCCAAGGCCTGCAAATTCTTTGTCGCCGAAATAGTGCGTCGATTGGATATTTTCGTAAACCATATTGTGGCTCTTATCCCAGTACCTGAAAGTAATCGTATTTCCGGGGCTATAGCCGTCGATGTCTTCAGTGGCAGGATCATCGCCTGCGGCAATGATCACCTGGTAACCACCATATTCCTGATGGATCACAGCGCTACCTACTTCAAGGTCGCCATCGTAAACAGCAATCTCATCACCATCTTCAACCTGGAATCCGTCAGCGATAATACTCTGAACAACAACGTTCATCGGGCTGAAGGGGTTTCCTTCAAGTGAGAAGAAATGCTCAGTAGCAGGGATCTCAGGGACTATGCCCGGTTGTGATGACTTGGTTGGCTGCGCGTATGTGAGTATGTCGTTGACACTGGTATTGATATAATAACCTTCACTAGGATCGAAGTTGACAATGGTATTCAGCCATCCGTATGGAGGAATGTTCTGAATGAAATTACCTGCTTCATCCATTACTTTGACAAGGCTATTGCTTGAAATCAGGTCGTTAAGTATTGTCATCGCATCCTGCGACTGCTTGACAGGATATCCTGCCATATTCCAGCCTGAATTGAGGGCTACATCATATGGGAAGATCACATAAGTACCATCTGAATCGAGATTGGTATTTGCATTCACCTTAACATAATAACCTTCAGTGTTGGCCATATTGCCAATAGTATTGGTCCAGCCCGGTCCCGGGATGAATTCAACAAAATCACCATTTTCATCCTGTACCTTGATCAATGTAGAATTATCGATCAATGGTTGTACGATGGCCTGCATATCCATGTCCGTTGGCTGAACATACAATGATATGATATTCCATCCCAGTGTCAGGTTGGTGGTCTGAGTAAATGAGAAGAACAGGGTCATATCATCAGCATCAGCAACACTACATGGAGCAGTGGCTATTGCAGTCAGAGTAAGTACAACGGATCCGAAATTAAGGTCGGCTGTACCCGGTGTATAGGTGGCTGCCAGCAGTGAGGCATCATCGAAAGTACCGTCACCTGCAGTTGTCCAGAGCACAGAGGCCT
>QMPN01000105.1 GCA_003648575.1 Bacteroidota bacterium | reverse complement strand
GTAAAGGAAGATTAAACTAATTAGGGGTGTTGAGTGTTAATTATGAACATTAATCATAAAAATACATAAACAATGAAGAAAAATATCAGCATAATGATCCTGGCCTTATTGGTAACTGCAACTGCTTTCGGACAGAACTATGTGACAAAGACAGGTCATATTAAATTTTATTCAGAAACCCCTATCGAAACAATTGAGGCACATAACTATTCCGTGAATTCAGCTATTAATCCTGTATCCGGCGATTTTGTTTTTAAAGTGCTTGTCAAATCCTTTGAGTTTGAAAAGGCCCTCATGCAGGAGCATTTCAATGAAAATTATATGGAGTCGGACAAATACCCGAATGCCGTTTTTAAAGGCAAAATAGCCAATGTTGCAGATATTGATTTTGCAAAAGACGGAACCTATGATGCAGTTGTAAAAGGCGACCTGAGCATTCATGGTGTGACAAAGGCTGTGGAAGAAAAGGGAACCTTTACCGTGAAAGATGGAAAGATCCAGGGCCGGAGTGTATTCAATGTGCCACTGGAGGATTATGAGATCAAAGTGCCCGGAGCTGTGAAAAAACAAATCTCCGAAAGCATTGAAATTAGTGTTGATGTAATGCTTGAGGAGGTTCAAAACCCATAACCTCACATGATCAAAAGATGCTTAATCTTGTGCCTGGCTGTATTTTTTGCAGCTACGGCACAGGTTTTTTCCCAGGATGACCTGATGGACTTGTTCGGGGAAGAAGAACCCAAAACCGAATTCGCTTATGCAAGCTTTAAATCAACCCGAATCTGTATCGGACAGTCCATCGAAAACCCACCTAATGGCAACCTTATCTTTGTTGTTTCCCATCACTTTGGGACCATAAACCAGGGCTTCTATGAATTCTTTGGCCTGGACCAGGCCACTACCCGCATAGGGTTCGAGTATGGAATAAATGATTGGATTGCCATCGGTATTGGCCGTAGCACACTCAAAAAGACCTTTGATGGTTTTGCAAAGATCAAGATTCTGCGGCAAAGCAGTGGTGCCAGAAATATGCCCGTATCAGTATCTTACTTCGGAAGCACTGCCATCAATAGCTTGAAATGGCAGGATCCCGACAGGCAAAACTACTTTACATCCAGGATGTCCTATGCTCATCAAATCCTGATCGCAAGGAAGTTTAGCAATGCGCTTACTTTTCAACTGATGCCCACACTCATTCACAGGAATCTCGTTGAAAGGGACGTGGACGAAAATGATGTTTTCTCGATAGGTGCAGGAGGAAGGGTGAAGATTTCCAACAGGGTATCCATCAACGCTGAGTATTATTACCTCATACCCGGACAAACGGCCGACGATTATTATAACACCTTTACCATAGGTTTTGATATTGAGACCGGCGGACATATTTTCCAATTGTTTGCCACAAATGGCCGGGGTGCCATCGAAGAGTACTATATCCCACAATCGAGCGGTTCATGGCTGAATGGCGACATACACATCGGTTTTAATATCACAAGAAGCTTTACTGTAAAGCAGCCCAGGCGTAAACCCTAACTTGAGTAAACATGAACACTTGACTGCGCCGACGGCAGGTAGTTGACACCAAACCAGCAGATGAGGATAGTGATAAAGGCAAATACAACAATCCAGAGCGCGGTCTTATGTGATTGTTTTTTTCTCAACCTCATGTGTATATATAAGAGGTATGCCAACCAGGTAATGAAGGCCCAGGTCTCTTTGGGATCCCAGGTCCAGTAATGTCCCCAGGCTTCTTTGGCCCAAAGGGCGCCAAAGAGTAATCCAAAGGTCAGAAAGGCAAAGCCAATATAAATGATGTTATCTGCCATGAGCATCACACGCTCGATGTCCTTTCCTTTATAATTAAGATATAATCCCCATACTCCGATCAGGAATGAAAAGCCTAAAAATGCATAACCAATGATGTAAACGATCACGTGAGGAATGAACCACGGGCTTTGCAGCGCCGGCATCAGGGTTTTGTCGAAGGTGTCCGGGTTGAGATAATTAAGGAAGAGGAACAGCAAGGCCATCAGGATGGTGTATGCCAGCATGAGAGGAAGTTTCCAGCGGTAATGCAGCACGATTCCTATGCTGGCTATAAATACGCCATACCAGAGCCGGGTTTCGGCCAATGTACGGAAGGGCGGCCTCTCAAGGCTCACCCACAGGCTGATGGTAAAGGTGAGCACGGCGGCCAATCCAAGGAAAAGGAATATACCGATCAACTTATGGAAAATAGACTTCCTGGGGGTTGCCAGCATGATCAGGGCCAGTGACCAGAATACAGTTGCCAGGAGTAAATATGTAGGATAATCTAACCAGGTCATGCTTTTTTCGTTTTAATTCTACCATTTCCCATCCAGAGTAAGTACAGTGTGCCAAACAGTATCATGAAGATACCCACATAGACCACCGGCAGCCATGGATCACGTACGAGTTCAATAACACTTCTTTCCGACCATCGGCCCAGGAGTTCATCATAACCTACCTGGTATACTTTCCAGCCATCTATGCTCAGGGGTTTATTCACCTCGATATAGAAATCTTCATACTCATCCAAGGTATGGTAGATCCTGATATCGGAAGAATATTCTTTTGGCCGAACCTGTGTCATGGCTACCGACAGCTCATTGTTAAGAGCGAGATAGCTGGCAGGGACATTAAAGCTGCCATCCGACACCCATCCCTCCACAGTCTGGCCGCTCTGTTCATCTGTAGCTACTATATAAACGGCATGTGATCCTCCGGGGACGCTGGTAGTATCATAAATATCATCGTATTTCCTGGCTTTGTCTATATATTTTTCAAAGCTCAGGCTATAGTTTTCAAGCTCTGCTGTTGTTCCTTCCTTAACAGTGGCCAGCTTGCCGCCTTTTTCCATCTGCAGCATGAAATCGGCATTTCGCATCAGTCCCACCTGCGGTTCATATTCTTCTATTGTAAAGTCGAGAAGCTGCATGCCGAAGCTCATATTATAAGCTTGTCCATGACTGTCGTAAGCGGTGGTCACCGGGTGCTTCATTTCCAGCTGCATGCTCAGCCGCCACATGTCGGCACTTCCCAATGATGCAGCAACCACTACGATCCATAAGCCGGTATGGTTCAGGAGGAAAGCAATATTTTTAATGCTAAAAGTACGTGCCCGGCGGACAATAGTAAAGCCAAGCACAACCAGCAAATATAGGGCACTCATTAGATAGGGCCAGCTACTTATTACGTGAGTGAGGCCGAGGCTATCGATCAGTCGCGGATCTTCCATATTTCCACCCTGAGAAATAAATCCGAGCAGGAGCACCATTAGTGTAAAAGCAGAGATCGAGGCGATGGCGGCCTTCGGGCTCGACAGCCACTTGACAATTGGATGCTTGATCAGGCTGTGAACCAGGAAAAAATAGATGATAAATATAACGATGATGGCAATATTCACCGGCCAGGCGGGCATACGTATGCCGCCCCCGCTAATTAGCTCGACAAGAAATCCTGTCAGTAGGATGAAAAATGCAATCAGGAAACTTTCACGGTATCCCCAGGGGTATTGCCAGAGTTTGGCCTTTTGCTTTGGTTTGTTGTTGCTCATTAGCTTAGTTATAGCCCGACAAATGTAATGATTTAGACCTAATTTCGGTAATCGATTACTTAATTTCTTTCTTTTTCGAACGCTTGATCATAATGAGCTGGAAAATGGCATAAAAATAATGTCCCCAAACACCCGCCAGCATGATTATCAGAGTGATGATCATCCAGAGTGGGGCAACGGGTGTCCATAGTTCACGGGAAGGCTTTTCTGCAGCGATCAACTGCTTTGGACTGGCCCAGTTGATCATGGCACTTACTTCTACATTACCATAATCGTAGTGTTCCTCCAGCCTGGCGATAACAAGGACATTCCCGGTAGAATCACCGATTACGGTGGTCGGGAAATCAATATATCCTGTTCCGTCTTCTTCAAACCAGCCGTCGGCGATCTTCATATCGCTGAACATCCTGGGCACATAGAAGTAAAAATCATCATCAGCCAGGGGCCATTCTTCATCCACACCTAAGATGACACCTTCAAACAATACCATTTTATCTTCACCATCTTTTTCGAAGCTTATGCTTACGACTACATCTTTCACCATTAATTCTTCTTCGGCTTCCCAATATTGATCGCTGCCTTCGAAGCGGGCGGTGAAGTAAATGTATCCTTCTTCATCTTTTGGGTAATCTATTGTCCCTTCATGGATATTCATTTCTGCGATCCCGTTAGCATCGCTGATTGCCTCTCCCAGATGTATCGTTTCCTCTCCATCGGTCAGCATAAATTGTACTGGCAGCCCTTTCACGAAATACTCCCCATCATCATTGTCGGAGGTGATCGTTGTGATCAAGGACCTGCTCATATCATTGTATTTCCAGGTGCTGAATTCCATGTATATATCACCCGGTTCATCATCCTGGGCGAATAATGCTTGGCTGAACAGGGTACCGGTCAGGATGACCAGCAAGGTATATGTGAGTATCTTTTTCATATCAAGAAAGTTTTCTCATGAATACTGGCTTATAAGATCTCCTGTCTTTTCTTTTTCTCCTTTTCTTCAGAAACCGGGATGATGGGAATGAATCTGGAGCCAACGGTGAAAGCGAGGCAGAAAGCAGCAACACCGGCAATGCTCAATGCCCACTCTACCCATGTACCGGAATATGAAACCCAGTCTATCCGTGCATCCTGTATCGGAATATAGGGTGATTCGAGGGTGGGAATCACAATAAGGTAGCGGTTCAGCCACAAGGCGATCACGACAACAACAGCTGTGATCGTAATCATGTTAATGGTCCTGAACCTGGGTACCCCAACCACAATGAGCGGCATGAGCACCCCAATGTAGTTGGCAAAAATGAACATCCAGAAATATTTGTCCATGAGGAGACCAATGAGAAGCTCATCATTTATCTGTGATCCGTACCATTTGGTGAGGTACTCGCTGAAGGTGAAATATCCAAAAAAAGCTGCCAGAATGAGCATCAGGATCCCGATATTCACAAAATGTTTCCGGGTCAGATACTTTTCCAGTTTATAGATCTTTCTGAATATCCACATGGCAATTACCAGCACCGCTGTTCCGGAGAAAACGGCCGCGATTACGAAGTAAGGTCCGAAGATAGTACTTCTCCATCCCGGCTGCAGCGTTACACTGAAAATCCAGGCCAGTACTGAGTAAACAATAATAGCGATGGCAATTACCATCACTGCCATAATATCTGTAGCATTGTTTAGTCTTCTTTGCTGTTCGGGTGTTCCGGTATACCCAAGGGCTAACCAGCTATACAGTTTTTTTCTCCATCTGGAGATTTTCAATTCCTTGAAATCCCGCAGTGCTGCAATATCCCTGAGCACAGAAAGGTAAAGGAAGATAACACAGCCGATGATATCAGTGGAAATGGCGATAACATCCCATGTAATTGGTGATTGTATCCTGCCAAATAAGATCAGGTATGGCAGCCTGTCTAGCCTTCCGATACAAAGTAAAATATATAATGGGCCTATGAACAGGGCAATGATGGTGATAAATTCTGCCATACGGATCACCGGCTTTCGCCATGAGGTTCTGAAAAGATGCAACGTCCCTGATACCAGGGCTCCTGCATAACTGATCCCCATAAAAAATATGAAGTTTACGATATAGAT
Source organism: Bacteroidota bacterium (assembly GCA_003648575.1). The sequence goes on along the minus strand of QMPN01000105.1, from coordinate 3,786 downwards.
TCCCCAGACTACATTATCACGCATACCGGTAACGATATGGCCCTGGGTTATTTGAACATATAGGGCATAGAGGCCCCAGAGGATCAGAAGCACAAGGAAGACGATCCAGATATAGAATATTGTTCCGGGCCTTTCAACCTGTTCGCGGAATTCTCTTAACTTGTCAAAACTGGCAGTATTTTTTGATTCCATATCTTACCCCCTGTCTTTAATGTATGGCGTATCCTTGTATCTTTCTTTGATGTCCTCATCAATACTTTCATATCCACGATCGACGGGGAACTGCCTGTTAACCGGCGGCAGGTAGTATACACTTGGCCTGGTACCCAGCCCTTCCAGGTAGCGATATCCTCCGCGGTCACGAATCAGCTCGCTAAAAGCAACAGTTTCGGATCCATTGGTTACGGCATCCTCATCGATATCACCGAAATAGATCACTCCCATAGGGCAGGCCAGCAGTCAACAAGGCAGTTTGTTTTCACGGAGCCGGTCGGCACAAAATACACACTTCGATACCGTACCTTCCTGGCCCGGAACACTGTTTTCCGGATTATATACAATGGTACCATCATATTCCTCATTATGTTTCCAGGCAAAATTCCTGGCGGAATACGGACAGCCGGTCATACAGAATTTGCAGCCGATGCAGCGGTCGTGGTCAACAAGAACAATCCCATCGGTGCGCTTATAGGTTGCCCCAACGGGACATACACTCACACATAATGGGTTATCGCACTGGAAGCAGGGTTTTGGGAACCAATATGGAGCCGATTTGTTTGAATCCTGCATGAGATACACCTTCATGTATTCATGGTCTTTAGGCAGGTGGTGCCCCTCCTGGCAGGCTTCAACGCATTTGCGTGCATTATAGCACTTGGCCAGATCGATTACCATTACAAATTTCCTTCCGGGGATCCCTTCCCTGGCCTGCATCTTATACTCCTCCGAAGGCTTGATGTCAGAGGCATCCACCTCTACAAGTTTCCCGTCAGGGGTGAGCAATTTTACTTTTTCACCTGATTTTGACCCACAGGAGCTGAGGATTCCGCTGGCTGCAAATGCACCTGCACCTGCCAGCAATCCTCTGCGGATAAATTCCCGCCTGTGGTTCTCATTCTTGTTTTTGTCTTTTTCCATAAGAAGTGTATTATGGTTCGACTCTAGTGCTTTTCATGGTAACCATTGAACATACTTTTAAAGTTGCTCAGTGGTTTTGCACCGATGGTGCAGAAATATACATGTATTACCATGAACAAGGAGATCACAAATCCTATTATAACATGAAGCATATCGGTATAGTGAATGCTGTGTTTACCCATTATGTCGTGAAGAAAATATTCAGGATAAAGCAGCATTAAGCCCGTTACGATCACCACCGGCATCGATATGTACATGATTGCTACATAACTGAACCTTTGCAGTGGGTTGAACTTGTTTCTCCTGGTGATCTCAAATGGAGGCTTTTCGCCTTTAAACATTCCATAAGAATAATAGCGGAATTGTAGTGCTACATTCTTGAAATAACCCTTGATCCTGAACAGGTACTGATTCCCGTTTGGTGTAAATATATTGCCTAAAAGAAAAACGATATAACTTAATGTCAGGATGATCCCTGAAATATCATGAATAGCAACAGCCCAGTCGAAGCGCATGAAGGGATAGGCCGGGTCGGAGTATTGCATGCTGAGCCCGGTTACAATGAGGAGCAGGCATAAGATAGCATTCATCCAATGCCACAACCTTACCCATACAGGATATAAATATATTTTATCTGCCATGGCTATGAGTGTTTTATAGTTAATCTTAGTATTACATGAAATGATATAAATAGTAATACCAGTCCAAATAAGACAAGGCTAAGCCTGTTCAGGTAATAATTCCTGTTGGCTCCTATTATATATCCTTCCTCCAGCATAGCTGAATTTGAAAATCCAACCAGTGAGCGTTGATCAGTAAATTGCATTTTATACAATGAGGTAAGAAGCCTGGAATTTTTTGAATGACAATCGACACATTTTTTAACGGCCTTTTCTTTTGGAAGGACATTATGCGCCACCATTAAGTCATCACTGATATCAGTATGGCATTCTATGCATCTGACGCTTTTAAAATGAAGTCCCTGATTAGGTAGCCAGCCATGCATATCCAGGATGTTTGGATTATCGACAGTTGTCAGAAGCTGATATCTGTTCACATTCGCATGGCAGCTAAGGCATATTTCGTTATCATAGCGGATAAATTCCTCCATATTATCGTTTGTCCGGGCATTGACCCTATATGTGTGAGGGTCATGGCACATCCAGCAGGTGAACTCTTCGGAATGCTTCGATGAATGGACACTTTTATGAAACTCCTCATCTATTGCCTCGAAATTGTATTGAGCATAGTGTTCATCGCCCCCATGACAGTCGATACATTCATAAATGGGTTCCATGCGAAGTTCTCCGGCATGTGGAAATTCAGCATAATCTTCTGAATGGCAATCAACACAGCGGAAATTCCAATGGTTTGAAACATAAAAATCTGCTGAATCCACAATATGGTAAGGGTTCATTCGTGCTTTAATATCCCTTTCTACCCAGTCATTGTAATAGTAATAATAGGTGTGCCCATGGCATTTCAGGCACTTCTGATTCACCTCCAGGAATTCATATTCACGCTCTTCCTCTTCAATAGGGGTTTGAGACGACAGAGGGCTAATGAAGAATAGTAGAAAGACAAGTGGCAGAAGAGGCAGTCCGAACAGTAGTTTTTTTATCATAGTGTTGAGAATTAGAAAAAAAAGGTGCCACTTGCTAACAAATGACACCTTAACTTTATTCACTAAACTATTTCAATGTTCTGATGTAGTTTATGATCGCCCAGCGATCTTCATCATCAGTGATCTTTTTTTCATAGTTAGGCATTTCTTCCCGTCCGATGATAGACTTATAAAAAAGTTCTCCATCGCTACCTGCCTGAAATTCCTCTGATGAGAAATTACCGGGAAAAGTTTCCAGTTGCTTGGCCTTTGGGCCATCACCCAGACCCTTATTCCCATGACATGATTTGCAATGCTTGCTGTACAGCATTTTCCCAACCTTATTCAGGTCTTCGTCAGCATAAGGGTTTTCCATTTTAATGTATTTGGAAGGGATATCCCATGCTGCGCCTTTTTTCTGACCATCCTGAGGAAAGGCAAAGGCCATGAAGACAAAGGCCAGGACCATGATGCCTGCCAGAGCAAATAAGTTGTTGATCGTTTTCGTTTTCATATGAGTTGATTTAAATAGTTATACAATTATATATATTCGAATACTATGCCATATTTCTTTTTTAGAAACTCCACAGTCGGGTTATCGTAAATCCAAAGAAAAGATCCCCCTTGGTCCAGTCGTTTTGGTTTTCCATCATAATATACTGCGGCGACAGGTCTGTAGAGGAACTTATGAATACCTGGAAGCAGTGAGTGCTGGTAGAAACTTCATAGCCAATACCAAAATTTTGTTGCGGAGCATTGGTCAGGGTAGTATGTTCCTGAATGGCACTAATATTCAGCGGTATACCATAATTAAAGACGATGGATGACTGAGGGCTAACCCTGGCCCTTCCTGAGAAGGTAATCCCGAATTTATCATGCTCCATGAGGGAATCAACACGATTAATATGGGAGAAGTTTCCGGCTACCTGTATCGACAGCCAATCGGTGAATTTGCGGGCAACGATCAATTCAGTGTAGTATGAAAAGCGATTGGTGAATTTATAATCCATTCCAAAGTATTTTTCGCTCCTTCCGTCAATTCCCAT
>QMPN01000104.1 GCA_003648575.1 Bacteroidota bacterium | reverse complement strand
CTATTGCTCAGGAAGGCGAAAGCAAGGGTATCTTCCAGGTCGGCGGATTTATAAAAAATAGTCATGGCTGTTTTTGAATCCAGCATATCAAATAACATGATGCCACCATCAGAACTAACTGCATCGGTGGTGATACGAAAACCCTTCATGAATGCAAGCCACTTCTCGTTATCATCATAAACATCCGGATCGGCCTCGATGAGCTTCTGTGCAAAATCATTTGATAGTCGGATCCTGAGTTGTGGTTTTTCTTGTACGCTGTCGACATATACACTATCGGATGGCCTGGGGATGAAGGTTAATGAAGCCAGTTCTATTCCGTAATCACTGATGCTTTGTGTTGAATAATATGAGGTGTCGGGATTCATGTCCTGATCGAGCTCAAAAACGCGAATCGTCTGGCTTGTCATCGTGTCGCCATAGAAGCTCGAATATGCCAGCGAAAGCACCAATGAATCGAGGATAGCCCCTGTTCCGAAATTGTGCCCGTTTTCAGAAAGCCTGAACTGTGAAAATATCTCAGCAGTGGTTTTTCCAAACTCCGGGTCCATCATGCTTCCCAGCATACCCGTTTTGATCACATTTACATCAGTACGAACAGAGTCTTCCAGTATAGAATGGGAGTATAATCCAGAGTTGTTGTCAAAAACCACTGATAATTCTGCTGAAGCCGGCTGTAGTCCGAGACCGACCTTGTCGGCTTTCTTGTTACACGCGGTGGATAGGCATATGAGGATTACGGCAGACAGGCAAGCCTGAATAATTCTTCTATTTTTCAATTTCCCGTTGTTAAGGTCAGTCAATATGTTTTACAGGCAGCCGCTTAGGCTTCGAGCACCTCATCATAGAATTCCGAATATGCATCGATATAGGAATCCTCATCCTGGAATGGTAAAACAGGTTTTTTGATGGTTTTCAAGTGCTTTTCAATTTCGGGATTGATCTTTTCGCTTCCGAGAATGATTGCATCTGAGTCCTCGATGGCTGCTTTGATTAGGCTAACGTAGTCGGGAGTTTTATAGTGTGCCAGATCTTTACTGCTTAGGCCCTCAACCTTCATCTTTTCAGACAAGGCCGAGTCAAGGCTTCCCGTAAACTCATCGTCGTAAACGGATAGCACCATTTTTGCATCAGCAAACAGTGGATTGATCTTATAAGCTTTTTTAAGATATACAGGCAGGAGTGAAGTAAACCAACCGTGACAATGTACAATGTCAGGGCCCCAGCCTAATTTTTTTACCGTTTCGAGCACCCCACGGGTGAAAAAGACGGTTCGTTCATCATTATCGGCGAAGGGTTTCCCGTTTTTGTCGGAAAGAGTAAATTTCCGATGGAAATAATCTTCATTGTCGATAAAATATATCTGCATGCGGGCTTGCTGGATAGAAGCAACTTTAATGATGAGAGGATGGTCAGTATCATCAATGATCAGGTTCATTCCTGAAAGCCTGATTACTTCATGAAGTTGGTTTCTTCTTTCATTGATACTGCCATATCGCGGCATGAAAGTCCTGATTTCTTTACCTCTTTCCTGTATCCCCTGGGGCAGGAACCTTCCGATTTTAGCCATGGGACTATCTTCCAGATAAGGAAGAATTTCCTGGGCCACAAATAATACCCTAGTTTTTTCCATAGTGTTGATTGTTGTGGAATAAGAGTTTGCAAAATTAGCAAAAAACCGGCAATTATTCAATTAATAAAGACTATGAGTCAATGAATTGATGTGAATTCTCCGACTTCACGCCAGGCTTGTTCTATAATATAGCGGAAAAATGAATCCCTATGCCAGCATCTATCTATGCTTAGTTCAAGGTGTTTTATCATTGACCCGGCTGATGCGAATCCAGGCTTTGAAAAACATAAAATGTGGTTCTGTTTTTCCGGATATCTATGCTGATGTCCTGACTGCCAGTATGTTGGTTCCCGAAAGTATTAAAGGTGATCTTATGTTGTCCTTCCGGAAGCCTGACCCTGGTATAAAAAATAGAATGTGGAAGGGTTTGCCAGTTTCGTGTATCGGCCTTTTCTGTAATGGCGTTTATTATGGTAACTGCAGCCGGTGCGATATCACCAATATCGACTTTATTTTCTTTGGATTCATTCTTTGTGGCTTCTCTCACGGCTAGCTCCAGGGCCTTCTTTGTGGCCACCCTGAGAAGTGCATTCCCGAACTCTCTCAGCATCCGGTCTTCAAGGGTTTTAAAGGCAATTTGGTTCAGGTCCTCGCTAAGCTCAAGAGGGTAGGTCTTATCCTCTATTAGCAGGGAGGCATGCTTAAATACAGGTACACGCTCCACATACTTCGGGAAAGCAACCCTGAGGATACTCAGATCCCTGAGTTGAGCCTGCTCATTGGGGGAACGGTCTCCTATATAAAAGGGAAAGGTGAATCCATACTCTTCGTTGGTATAGGTTACAAAACCGGCCTCGCCGGGCACCATGGTGAAGGTAATACTCCATTCGCTTTTTACAGGGCCGAATCCGTTTTGCCAGATAAAAACAAGCTCCCCGCCTGCAGAAGTATCACGCTCATACTTAAATCCGAACATTTTTTCATAATAATCTACCTCATCATGAAAACCGGTCATATAAGCTGTTCGCAGGATGTCCAATTTTAGTTGTTCAGGGGGTGAAATGTCAAAGTTCCTCACATATATGCTGTCATATGCTTCAAGGGCATTCCTGTATGCTATAAAGGCATTGTTATAATCCTGCCGGCTTTCATACAACATGCCGATAATGACATGAGCAAAAGCATCATCTGAGTAACGGTTTTTGTGCCCTTTATACTTACTGTTCAACTGTTGCAGCCTGATCGTAATCCGGCGTGCTTCTACAATGGCCTCTTCGTATTTTCCAATTTGAACATAGTTAAGCGCCTTAAAATAATTCACAAAAACTTTTTCGAAATCTTCAGCCTGATAAGGTTTGACGCCCGGGTTGCTGATAAGTGACAATGCTTCTGCCCCGACTTGCTTACGGTAATCTTCTATGAGCAGATCGGCCAATTCCAGGGCCGTGTTGCTGCTGGCATAATCACCCTTCATCCAGCTTACCCAACCGCTGTACATATGATACAGGAGCTCATTTTTACCTTTCTTATCCCTGTCGTTCTTCTCCAGCCATTGTCCGGCTTTTTCAATCTGCCCTTCCATAATATACTCCTGGAACCGCAGGGTTTTCTGGTAATAAGTAGCACAGCCGGCCAGGATGGCCAGAAGAAGTATCAGTACGATGACTGATGCTTTCATTCTCATAAGCGAAAGCTTAGTGTATTGTATAACAATACTTAGTTTTGGATGTACTTTTTAATTTTCTTATCCCCGATCCAGACGATTTCATTTGTTTCGATATCGGTCAGTTCCAGGTTTATCTGGTAGAAGTTCACTGTTTCCCTACCTTCGGTATCTACGATGGAGTTGATGCTTCCCTGTAACATATAATCGGCACCAACTTCCCTGCCCCATGATTTCATTGTAGCGGCTGTAGAATAATTCTGCTGATCTGTTCTTTCTGTCCTGACCTCATCACGTTTCTCGCCCCCCTGAACGATGCGTACTTTCTGCGAGTTGATATAGGCCCGCTCCAGGTCTTTGATAAACATTTCCCCATCGATATGCTCGTGGCTTTTATTCTGAACAAAACCACAGATCACTACGGGCTTGTTTCCACCGTGGGTTTCCATGAAGTTGAACAACCAGGCTTCGGTAAGCGATTGGTTGATCATGGCTTCCGCCGTGAGACGGGAATCTGTGTCATTCCATCTTCCGCTCAGATCGATTTGCTCATCGGGTGAAACGCGTGTGACTTTCTTTTGTGAACTGCAGGCACCGGCTACCACTATCAGGATGGCCAGAGTTGCAATGGCTAACAATCTTTTCATAAATTTTGACTTTGATTAGGTTCATATATAAGATCATGGTAAATGTAAGAACATTTACAATTGGTCGAACCTTATCAGGAAGAAAGGCACATTCATAAATAAGAAACAGCTAAATATTATCCCCTGCGGAACAATGCTTTGATGATCAGGCTGGCCATTTTGGGATTTTCCTTCAGGCGCCTGGTTGAGTAAGCAAACCATTGGGAGCCATAAGGAACATATACACGCATACGGTGGCCTTTTTTCACAATGGACCTGCGAAGTTCAGGGGTAACCCCATAAAGCATCTGAAACTCATACATCTCCTTGGAGACATTGTGTTTTTCGATGAGCTCGTAAGCACCATTTACCAGTGGCTTATCGTGAGTGGCTATGCCGGGGTACATTTTGTTCTCAAACATGTATTCGAGGTCGGTGAGGAAATGCTCGTTGATCTTGTCGTATTTCTTGTATGCGATCTCTGCAGCTTCTACATAAATACCCTTGCATAACCTGTAATTTACAGGATTCGAAGCTGAGTTCAGGTCTTCCAGGCCTTTGATATCATCAAGTGTACGTTTCAGGTAAGACTGAAATACAAGCCCTGTGTTTGTCGGAAACTCTTCTTTCAGTTGCCTGAAAAGTTTTATTTCCTTATCAACGCACTGTGAATCTTCCATATCCACTCTTACAAAGTTGCCGTATTCAGCAGCCTTGGCAATGATCTTACGGATGTTGTTGTAACAAACTTCCTCATCCAGCAAGAGGCCAAACATGGTAGGCTTCAGCGAATAGTTTCCATCGATATTTTCTTTTTCGAAAGTCTCAATGATCTCCATGTATTCTTTTGTATTATCATCGGCCTGGTCGAGTTGGGAAATAAACTCGCCCAGCAGGTCAACGGTGACCATGATTCCTTCTTTATTCAGTTTGCGGGATTCCCTGACGGCATCTTCAATTGTCTTTCCTGCAATGTAGCGCTTCGAGAAAAGCCAGATGAAATTCTTGGGAAAGTAGGGAAGCATGGAGGCGATAAGCTTGTTGAACATGGCACTATAAGATTGAAGTCGTTAACTAATCAGGATTCGAAACTGCAAATTAAATACATAATTTTCACATTTAGAAAAAAACTGTTTAAAAATTAACAAAGCTGTCGGTTCGCGGTTCGAGGGACGAGGCTCGCGGCTTACTAAATAGGCCTCGCCCCCCCGGACCTCGTACCCCGCACCGCTTATTAGAAATCCACGCAAATCGTTCTTTTACAGATATTATTTGTAAAAATGGGGAAGTATTCCTAATTTTGCAGCCCGAAATTTTGAAGGGAATGGTCATGAAGGTATTGAAGGAATTTGTTATCCCATTTGTGGGATTGAAGGAAGGGGTTCATGACTATGAGTTTGAGATAGGTAAATCGTTCTTTGAGAGCTTTGAATATTCTGAGATAGAGCAGGGAAGTATTCGCGCAGAAGTGAGCATGGAAAAGAAGGAACGCATGCTGATCTTCAATTTCCGCTTAAGCGGTGAGGTTCAGCTGCCTTGTGATCGTTGCCTGGCGCCCCTGAACATGCCTATTGAAGGTGCTGACCGCCTGATCGTTAAATTTGGTCTTGAGTATGAGGAGGAATCAGAAGAGATCCTGGTCATTCCGGAAACCGATTCGCAGATCGACATCAGCAGCTTTATTTATGAATATATCATGCTCAAACTGCCCATTCAAAGAGTACACCCCGAGGGGGAAAACCTTTGTGACCAGACCGTGGTCGAAAAGCTTGAACAACATGCTCAAGCGGATACAGACCCGCGCTGGGATGCATTGAAAGACTTGAAAAATAATATAGATTAACATAAAATTTGAATTCAAATGGCACATCCAAAAAGAAAGATCAGTAAGACCAGGAGAGACAAGAGGAGGACCCATTATAAGGCCGTCCTGCCAACACTGGCTACTTGCCCTACTACCGGGACCGTGCATATTTACCATCGTGCATATTATGTTGACGGCGACCTGTATTATAAAGGTAAGCTGGTAATGGCAAAAGGTGAATAGGCTGAACAATTCTGACTCTTAAAACGTTTAATAGTCGTCATAAAATTGACGAAACATGAATATCGGATTAGATATTATGGGAGGCGATTTTGCACCTGATGCTACTATTGATGGTGTTATTCTTGCATTGCAGTCACTTTCTTCAAGCGACCGCATATTCCTGTTCGGTGATGAAGAAGTGATCAAATCCAAACTAAAGGAAAGAAACTTCGAATCGAACCAATTTACTATCGTTCATGCTCCTGATATGATAGGAATGAGCGAGCAGCCCATCAAAGCCTTTACGCAAAAACCCCATTCCAGTATTTCTATCGGTTTTCACTTCCTGAAAGAAGGAAAGATCGATGCTTTTTCCAGTGCCGGGAACAGCGGTGCCATGGTGGTAGGTTCTATGTATAGCATGGAAATGATCGAGGGTATTACCAGACCCTGTACGGCAGTGGTATTGCCGAAGGAAAATGGGGGTAGCACATTTTTACTTGATATAGGTACGAATCCTGATCCTAAACCGGAGATGATGTACCAGTTTGGTATCCTGGGTTCAGTCTATGCCAGGTATGTTTATAATGTTGAGAACCCAAGGGTTGGTTTGCTTAACATCGGTGCAGAAGCAGAGAAGGGAAACCTCCTTACCCAGGCCTCCTATAAGCTGATGAAAGATTCACAACATTTCAACTTTGTTGGCAATGTGGAAGGCCGCGATATCCTGCTTGATACAGCAGATGTAGTCGTTTGTGATGGTTTTACCGGGAATGTTGTCCTCAAACAACTTGAGTCCATGTATCACCTGCTGAAAAAGCGGGGACTTTATGATGATTTCGTGGAACGTATGAATTATGAAAATTTCGGTGGTACGCCCATTTTAGGGATCAAATCTACGGTGATGGTCGGACACGGGATATCCAACGATACTGCGATAAAGAACATGATTCTCCTCACAAAAAATGTGCACGAGGCTAAGCTTTCACTCAAAATTCAGGGTGAGCTTCAAAAACATTCGTAATTTCACCGCCCAAAAAACTCCTTATGGGTAAACTTAGAGCAGCAATTACAGGTGTCCACGCATGGGTGCCGGATTACATACTTACTAATGCCGAACTGGAAAAGATGGTTGATACCTCTGACGAATGGATCACCACCAGGTCGGGAATAAAAGAACGGCATATATTAAAAGGTGAAGGCCAGGGAGCATCAGTTATTGGTGCTGAAGTGGTAAAGGGCCTCCTTGAAAAGACCGGGACAAAACCCGAAGAGATCGATCTGCTGATCATTTCAACAGTAACACCTGATTATGCTTTTCCCGCAACTGCAAATATTGTGTCAGAAAAATGTGGGCTAAAAAATGCATGGAGCTTTGATCTGAATGCAGCATGCTCCGGATTCATTTTCGCTTTAACGACAGCTTCGAAGTTTATCGAAACGGGTACACATAAAAAAGTACTCGTGGTAGGTGCAGAGAAAATGTCAATGATGGTTGATTACACCGACCGTACCACCTGTGTGTTATTTGGTGATGGCGGTGGGGGCGTACTCCTCGAACCTACTACAGAAGATGTTGGGATCATGGATTCGCAGCATTATACCGATGGTTCCGGAAGACAATACCTGTATCAGAAAGGCGGAGGATCAGTAAAACCAGCCTCCTATGAAACAGTCACAAATAAAGAGCATTTTGTTCACCAGGAAGGGCAGTCTGTATTTAAGTTTGCCGTAAAAGGGATGGCTGATGTTTCTGTAGAAATGATGGAACGTAATAACCTGACCTCTGATGATATTGCATGGCTGGTACCACACCAGGCAAACCTGCGCATCATTGATGCTACAGCCAGAAGGATGCGCCTTGACCCGAGCAAGGTGATGATCAACATCCAGAAATACGGCAATACCACTACCGGTACTATTCCGCTTTGCCTGTGGGAATGGGAGGATCAGCTTAAAAAAGGCGATAACATCATCCTCTCTGCCTTCGGTGGCGGATTTACCTGGGGATCGGTGTACGTGAAGTGGGCGTACTAAATACGATCTTATTGCTTATCTTGTAACCACAAGCTGTTCTAGGCGTCTTATTATTAAATGATGTTCAGGGATGATCCATACTACATCCGGCTGGTCTTGAATGGGGAGGCATCAGCTTATCGCGGCCTGGTTGAAAAACACCAGGATCTGGTGTATACTATCGTACACAGAATTGTTACGCGGGCTGAGGAAGCAGAAGAAGTGGCCCAGGATGTATTTGTAAAGGCCTATCATAAGCTTTCTGACTTTAAGGCTGAAGCAAAGTTTTCCACCTGGCTATACCGCATTGCGTATAATACCGCAGTGAGCCATACACGGAAAAAGAAAGTCGAATTTCTGGCCATGGATGAGGAGATGATTGAAAACCACAGCGATGATGAGATACAGCAGGAGATTATGGGACTCTCGAAAGATGAACAATCAGCACTGATAAAAAGTGCTTTGAGCAGCCTTCCGCGAACCGATAGCCTGATCATCAGCCTGTATTATTATCATGGCAAAGACCTGGAAGAGATCAGTGGCATCGTAGACTTGAGCCAGAACAATGTAAAAGTAAAGCTGTTCAGGATCAGGAAGAAGTTGTTAAAAGAAATGAATAATTTATTAGACAAAAACATTAACACCGTTGCTTAAGGAGGAATGATTATGGTTACAGCGGATAAAAATAATGACGGACTGTTTAAAGAACTTTTCAGGCATAATGGCTTTGAAAAAGCCCCGACTGGATTTGCCGACAGGGTCATGGACACACTGGAGGCAGAAGGAAGCATGGCGAAAGAAAGCCGTTGGTCGTGGAGCGGATGGTGGTTGTGGGCCAGCATCATTTTTGCCTTTGCCTGCCTGGTAGGAGTCCTATTCTTTGTTGATTTTTCTTTCATGGGTGGAATATTCAACGGGATTGAAATAGACGGTAGCCGGGTTACTCATTTTGTACAATACATTGGTAGTGGGCTGGTATCGGCCTTCGAAGGATATTCTTTCTCATCTATCAGTATCACCATCGTTATGGCCATTGGGGCACTCGTAATAGCAGACCGACTGCTGCGCCGCAAGCCGAAAATGGGAATGAACCTGATATAAAAGGTACCGGGTACCAGGTACCGGGTGCCGGGTGATTTTCATTATCTTCGTAAAAAGCCTGTATGCTTCCTGAATCACTGCATAGCGAAATCACGGCATTGTTGTCGGAAAAAACCGGCGGTAAAACCAGTATAGAAAAGATAATTCCACTTTCCGGGGGTTCCATCAATAATGCTTTCCGGCTGGAAACCGATACCGGGAATTATTTTATGAAATATAATCGTGCCTCGGCTTATCCTGGCATGTTTGAGCAGGAAGCCAGGGGACTGGAACTGCTTCGCGGAGCTGATGAGATCAGGGTGCCGGAGGTAATCCTTCCCGGAGATGAGGGGACATACTCTTTTATAATCCTTGAGCATCTAGATTCATCCACAAAAACTGATAATTTCTGGGAAGACTTTGGTCGCAGACTGGCCGCCCTCCACAGGCATGCTGGAGACAAGTTTGGCCTCGACCATGATAATTATATAGGTTCCTTAAAACAATACAATGATCGCCATGAGCGCTGGACGGATTT
>QMPN01000103.1 GCA_003648575.1 Bacteroidota bacterium | reverse complement strand
GGCTTTCCGTTTGCATCTCTTCCCATCTTCGTCCAATCTTTGACATCTCATAGCAAAATCACTCCTTACTTTCTTCGTGGTATTTAACAGCATCCCAGAACTCCTCGAACACTTGCTCTCCGTCGCTTGGTTTGTATGACCACCAAAAGGTCTTTCTGACATAATCACTTATTGCTTCTTCAAGCTTCTTACCTTCCCAGAATATCTCCTCGTATTCTTCTGGGTTCATCTCCTGGGTATTGATTGCCCACCCTTCAAGGCGTTCCCAATCACCAGAAGACAATAAGACATTCTCAGCTATTTCTCGGCATTCTTCGCAAGTGTACTCATCACCGTGACTTCCCATTTTCTTCATTCCTCCTTGTAAACTATGACTCCTTACTCTAAGCCGACACCATCACAAGTTAAACAGCCTTCGCCTCGACAATGTCGGCATTCTTTAGGTTCATCAAATTCAACCATATAACATTCACTCCAATTTCAGATTCTCTTCTATTCGACTAATGACTATCTGCATTGAAGAGAGAGAACCACATTTACGAAGTCGGTTCAATTCTCGAAGCACATCCTCTTTCTTGACAGTCTTTGATTTATACATAAACATTCACTCCTCAGTTTAAGTCTAATGTTTATTCGTTTATCCACTCTTCTTTCAAATCAGACATTATCTTCTCAATCACCTTCATCGTGAACTCTTTTTGATACTCGATAAAGAACAGAGCAGCTTCGTTCTCATCCTTTGAGGAACGAACACTCTTCAAATATCGTTGAGCATCTTCATTCAAAGCTTCAAAATTCTTGTCTCCAAACATTTCATCACTCTCCACCGTTAGAAAACGGCTCCATTCTTAGCATAACCCCTCATCCATTACTTTTGAAAGGTTGTAATCATATTGACGGAAGCACACACACTCATCTTGAACTTTCTGTATCATCAAAGGGTGTTGTGGGAATCCGTTTGAATCTGCATTATTGTAAATACAGTTGTATAAATCGTATTCGCCGACATTGATATTATCGACCTCCCAAGAAAAGTAAAGGGTAGAGGCAAAGGTCACCAAGAAGGTAAGCCCAATAATCCAAATTAAGTGTTTTCCGTTCATAAACATTCACTCCTTTATCCATAAACCTTATCGAATAAAATAAACCAAATTGCGGAAGCGACTAAAAACCCTGCTAAAAAACTTATCCATTCCATAATCATCATTACTTCTTCTTTTTTCCTTTTTTGCTTATTTTTTGTTGTAGTTCTTCTATTGTCGGCACGTTTTTTTGTGTTTTCATTAGTGCTAGGTAGTTCTTGATTGCTATTATTATTGCTACTATGAATAGTATTCCGCATAGTTCTAGTATCCATGCTATTATTGGTATTGATTCGCAGAACATTCTTATGACACCTTTTCTTGTAGTTTGACTGCCTTTTCATGTAGTGCTAGAGTTTTTTCTCTTAGTTCGTTCATTTTTTCTAGTTCGTTTTTGATGTTCATTAGTGTTAGGTTCATCCGGTATAATGTTTCTTTTATCTCTGGAGATTCCATTTTATTCACCCTTTTATTTTTTTCTTTATTACTCTTATCATCTTATCAAATGCTTTTTCATCTATCAGTTTTTCTTTTTCTGCTGCTGTGGTCATTGCTGTGCTATATGCTAGTAGTTGTTTTACTGTTAGTTTGCTTAGTTTGGTCGCTATTGTTTTGTTGTTCATTTTAGCCACTTGTTAAGGAATTGGTCTAGCTTGTTGAATATGTTGTCTATCTTATCTGTGAATGATATTTTTTTCATTGTTCTGTGTCTCTTAGTATCTTGTATGCGCGGTATTGTTTTTTTGTGGTGTTAGCAAACCCATCCAATAGTCTAGAGTACCTTATTTTTTGGTAGTATGTTTGTGGCCATCCTTCTTTTCGTTCTTGGCTCGTGTTCCATTCTTCTTTGCAGAATTGCTCGAATGCCGGGCCGTATTTGATTGCGTAGTCTGCTTTTGAGTCAATATCTCTTCTTTTAGTCGGTTCCATTCTTTTGCTCCTATTAGTATTGTATATCCTGCTTTTAGTTTGATGTTTGCTCCTTTGTCTGTCTTTACTATTACTGCTATTTGTTCTTTGTTTACTAGATAGTATTTTTGGCTTCTCTTGTCTGTTATCTCAATCATTATTTCCACAACTCCTTATGTATTCTTCTTTTGTGTTCTCCTAGTGAGCGACCATTTTTTAGTATTGCGTCGCAGTATGGACATCGTTTCATTCTATTGAGTACCTCAAGTTTATGAATCCTGTCGTGAATAATATTATTGTTGTTATGAAGTATGTGTTAAACATACTTTCTGGATAAAAATCTCTTGCTATCATTGCAGAAAACAATATTGAACAGAATATTAGGTATATGCTGAACCAAAAATCCAATTTGTCTTTTATATTCACCATACATCACCTTAAACCTTTTTTTAGGCGTTATTAATAGACGAGAAGATAATGACCTTTATATATTTATATACTCTAGAACATATACTTATTAATATACCCTATTAGGAAATTATTTAAATCATATAGTTTATTAACTGACGATAATGGACAAGAAACTGCTATTACTGACGATAATACTATTCATCCTAGTAATGCCAACAGCAATAGCAACAAACTTTTCTAGCTGCCAAACATTCAGCAGCAGCGACACATACACACTAACAAGTAATATCAGTACATCTAGTAGTTGTTTGATAATCAACGCAACCGATGTCTACATTGATTGTCAAGGATATACTATTAATACTTCATCGGGCGTTAATGGTGTAGATTTCTTGGCTGGAATGAATGATTCTTCTTTAACTAATTGTCGTATTGATGGGTTTACTAACGCAATATATTTTTCTGGTGCTGGAATAGAAACCACCACCGAGAATGTTACTATAAATAATAATCACTTAACGAATAATGATAACGCAATTAGTTCTGATACCAATTCACAAAATGATGGCGTATACCACCAAATATACAATAATTTTTTTAATAACACTAATGACCTTAATATTTATGATGGGGGTGCGGTGTATAATTATCGTTTCTGGATAACCACTTATACTGCTACTAACATTGTTGGACGTGAACAAATAGGCGGTAATTATTGGACTAATTATTATAACGGTGGCTTTAGTGATACTTGTTCCAATTCAGATAATAATAGTTTCTGCGATTCAACATACAATATTGACGCATTTGATGATAATTATCCATTAACGCTCGTTCAACCCCCACCAGTACCGCCGTTTAATGGCAGCATTACTGCTTGTAAAAATAGTGGATGGTCAGCAGGAGAAACCTATACCTTAGAACAAAACATTAATGCAGGGAGTGGTAGTTATTGTTTTGATGGTTTTACTGATGACGTAACGCTTGATTGTCAAGGATACACTATAACAAGCACTGGTACTACTGGTGCTGCTAGTTTTGATGCTGACAACGTGACTATTAAGAATTGTTTATTTGATGATTTCTCAGATTCTTATGCTGTTGTTCATGTTGGTTTAAGCAACTCATTTACTTTTGAGTATAATACTGTTAGTGATTGTTCTGGTGGTTTTGCGGCTGCTCTCGATACTAGTGGGGTGTTTTCTACTTCTACTAGTTATGTTCGTTATAACACTATTAGTAATTGTCCTTATGGTGTGTTGATGTATGGTGCTTCTAGTGATTGGGAGATTCATGATAATAACATAACAAATACTGGTTATAGTGGTATTGACTTGTGGGAATCTAGTGGTGCGTTTAGTGATTTTAAGATTTATAATAATCGTGTTAGTGGTAGTGGTTATAGCTTATCTTGTCTTGATATTAGTGGTGGTGGTTCCTATTGTGGTATGGGTGTCGGAGTCATCTATAATAATTTGTTTAACAGCACTAACCTATATGATATCTCTGGTACTGGCACGTTCACTACTGATTGGAACACCTCAGAAGCTTCGGGAACTAATGTTGTTGGTGGCCCTAGTATTGGCGGTAATTATCATGGTACTGCTAGTGGTGGCGGTTATAGTGATGGCTGTACTGACACTGATGAAGATGGGTTCTGTGATTCATCATATACTTTTGGTAGCTTTACTGATTACTTGCCATTAACAGAATATACTGCTCCTTTGCCTCCTCCTCTTAATCCTGTTGTTTCTCTTATTACTCCGGCTGATGATGCTGTATTGACTTCTTATAGTACAGTATTTGCTTTTAGTGCTGTTAATTTGTCTTATGAGAATGTTTGTTTGTTGATGATTGATGATGTTGAGAAGAACTGGGGGGCTTTTGGTAATGGCTCTGGTGGTTTACTAAATATTTCTTATCTTGAATCAATCAATGATGATGATTTATCTCATGAGTGGTATATATCTTGTGACGAGGCTAACTCTACTACTAAGAAGAACTTTACGATGAAGTATGTTGAGCCGCCTAAGCCAGGAGAGAATTTTTCTTCTTCTGTCATAATGGGTTTGTTAGTAATGATAATGATTTTTGTGGTATTATTGGTTGCTGTCGCTCCTAATTCGGAAGTGACTAATAAGGCTAAGTATTTTGCTGCGGTGATGGTTGTGTTAATATTAGTTGCTGTTTTATTGATGGTGATATTTTAGTTTTTTTCATAGTCATTTATTTTGACACAAAAAAAATCAGGAGGGATAAGTAAAAATGGGCATGGACAAATTTATTGAACTGTTCGTTATGGCTGTTGTAGCCGTTGCCCTGCTCCCGGTCTTGGTTAGCTTCATCAATGATGCCGTTATTAATCAATCAGCGGCTATCACTGCGTTGCTTTACCTAATTCCGGTGCTTTATGTGATTGTCCTTATCGTGGCATTCGCATACGCTGTTAAGCGTGGCAAGTAAGGCAGGAATACTTTTTTTCCCCCGAGTGGCTTAATCGTCCTCGGGGGGCATAATTATTTATGGTGAGTAGTAAATGGTGGATGATTTATTAATGGAACAGGAAGATATGGTTACTCGCCGACGGCGTAACATGAAGATTGTTGCTTTGTTTGCGATATCATTTATAGTGTTGTTATCATCATACATGATTTATGATTTGGCGAAGCCGTTGCCGATGACTGATGATTGTGAGTCGTTAGGTTATGAGGCAGGGGTTGTTAAGGATGGTAGGACTGTTTGTTATGATGACTGTCCTAATAAGGAAGTTGATGATTGTCGAAGGATGTGGATACTATGACTAAAAACATAATCAGTATAGTTGATTTCATCGAAATATTCGTTATATCAATAGTTAGTCTTGTAGCCGTAGCCGTTATGTCTTATTTGATTACGGAGGCTAATCTTACTGGTGTGGTATCAGCATTAGCGCTTTTAGTTCTAATCATGTTTACAGTAACAGTCATATTATATATAACGCACAGAATAAGGTATGAAGAATGAAACTAACAATATTTTTAGTAATCATGCTGTTGGTGTTGCCTTTTGTATTTGCTGAACCGCAAGTATCGGCTACTCTAGTGACTAATGAGTCGTTAGCGGATGTTGCTTTCTTTAGTGGTGGCTTGTATGCTTTTGTGGTCGCTGATGATTGTGATAATACAGTTACTATTCGCCGGGTATCTGATAATCTCGTATTAACTACTTTGCCTGGTGTTGGTGTTAAGTCTGGTGCTTCTTGTAGGGTTTATTATCCTGGTAATGTCTTGTTGGATGAGCGCAATGACTTGATTTATTATAATACGGTTGATATTACTTCTGGTGGTGGATATACTACTTATTCTAGTCGTGTTCGTTATGCTGATATCAGTAATATTGGTTCTATAACTTCTGGTATTTGGAAGTCATGTACTGATGTTAATCCTGGTGCTGGTCATACTTGTTATTTGCGCCCTTATATGGATGATACTTATTTTTATTATACTACTAATATCCCTACTGTTAATCGTGTTAAGCGTGGTGATAACTCTAATGAGAGTGTTATCCATACTGGTACTAGTAATTTTGGTGATTATAATTGGCGTATTGATGATGATGATGCCGTTACTAGTGGTTCTAGTAATACTTATTCTTTGCACATTGATGGTGGCTCGTATAATTCTACTTTGTTAGGTGCTGTTGGTGTTGTTGCTCTTAATATGCAGTCTGATAATCTTAAGGGAATTACTGCTGCTGGTAAGAAGGTTAGTTTTACTGGTTATCCTGGTAGTGGTTATTTGGTTACTACTCTTGGCTGCAATAATTTTCGGGCTATAACTTATAATGGTGATAGTGACATCTTTGGTATTAATACTGCTACTGGCAAGTATGCTTATTGTAATTTTGTTGATGACCTTAACCCTACTGTTAATGATTATTCTTTGTCGGCTAATAGTAGTCTTACTGGATTGTATAATACTTGGGGTGATATTCAGTTGATGGAGTATTGGTCTGGTGATTATCCTATTCAGGTAACTAACTTGTTTAATTCTACTGCTGAGATGGTTTTAACTACTATTTCTGTTGTTCCTGGTGGTAATACTGCTCCTGTTTATTTTCATGAGTTCTTAGGTCTTGATGAGGATGGTGATAATTTTGTTTTCCGTTTGTCGATGCAGGATGCCGAGGGTGGTTCTGTGTTTTATGCTCAACAAGTTGGTGAGGAGTCTAGTGGTGGTAATACTAGTTATTTTGATAGTCTTAACTTTAATGATGCTTCTAACATGGTGTTTATTAGTAATGATTATTGTCCTAACATCTATAATCTTACTAGTAGTTCTCCTTTTGCTCCTTTTGGTACTGATGGTTTGTTGTTGATTAATCAGTCTACTTGTTTGTGGCCTACTAAGATTGACCAGGCTGATATTCCTGTTGGTACTACTGACCGTGTTCAAGTGTCTACTAGTATGGGTTGGGGTTATGAGACTCCTCCCGGCCCTGGTCTTTATGCTAGTAGTTGGTCTGTTTATGATGCTAGTGATAACTTGATTTTTCAGTTGTTGTTCGACATGGATTTCTCTAGTAATTCATTGAATATTAGTTTGCCTAATGGTACTATTATCGGTAATTCTTCTAATCTTTATACAACAAACATTTTTAGTATGGATGGGGATATTGATTTTGATAGTGATGTTGTTACTATTAGTATGTCTGACCAGTTCGGTAATGTTTTTGTTTATGATTTGTCGTTTGGTTCTTCTATTGGTGGTGTTGGTTATACTAGGTATAATTCTTATTCATCATCTGACCTATTGACTTATGTTGATTTCATCACTTATTCTTATCAGACTACTTTATCGTCGTTCCCTACTTATCTTGCTTTTGGTAGTGTTGCTCCTGGTGCTGTTGAGGCTAAGGCTGTTTATTGGCCTGTTGCTGATGATTTTGGTTCTTATACTAGTTTGATGTTTGGTACTGATGCTGTTCTTGGCACTAGTTATTATGAGGCTCCTCATCAAGTTACTTTTGTTTATGATACTAACACTCCTCATCTTACTCTTGATGAGATTAATGGTATTATTCTTGGTTCACAATTTATCGAGGGTGATTTCGTTACTGATTCTATGCAAGTATTCATAGATAATGTGGGTTTTAAGTCTCAAGCGAGTAAGTTCGTTCTCGGCTTGTTCATAGTTATTAGTTTGGCTATTGTTGGTAGTGTTGGTGGCACGTTTGTTGCTATGTTCGCTGCTATTATTACGATGGTTATATTGGCGATACCGTCTATTGGTTTGTGGCCTGTATGGATTATTCCTATAATGGTGATAATAGCGGCTGCTTTCATAGGTATTGCTATTAGGAAAGCCATATTTGGTGGTAATGCATAAGGTGAATGAATAATGACTACGGGAGGCGGTTACGCATTTATAGCATTCTATCTTGGCTTCTTCATAACGATTAGTCTGTTGGGTACTTATATGGCTAACTCTGATGTTTTTTTGTCTGAGGATGTTCCTGGCCCTCCTACTCTTGAGGGGCCTTCTTTTCTTGACATGATTACTTTTGCTGCTAATGTTATAGCTTATTTTTTGTTGTTGGGTGGTCTTACGATTATTGGGTTGCCTGTCTGGTTTAGTAGTAGTATTGGTTTGGTGCTTAATGCTATTTTGTTGTATGTGTTGGCTCGTTTGGCTCGTGGTGGTGGTTAAGAACGATGGTGTTCCTTTATACTAATATGGTGTTGTTTCTTCTCTTGATAGTATTGGGTGTTGTGTTCTTGTTCTATAAGCAGCGTCTTGTTAATCTTGGTTTGGGTATTGCTATCATTTACTTATTATTTTATCTTGATATTAACCTTTATGTGACTATAATTTTGTCTTTTTTTGTTATAGTATTATCATTTAATTATTTGTTTAGTAAGTCTAACAAGTTAGTCTTAACTGCGGTTTTTTTGTTGCCTTTGTTATTGGTTGGTTCAGTGGTTGCGGCTCCTCCGGATACTCCTCCTGGCCAAATACCTCCTGGTCTTGTTAAGTTCGTTGATGAGATTGGTAGTGTTAAGAATCAGCCTAGTATGGATTTGAAAGGTACTGATTATGCTCCTTTTGATGATGGTAAGTTACAGGCTTATTTGTCTATTGGGGAAAACCCTGTTGATTTTGCTGCTTGTTATGTTAGTGTGTTATATCCTAACATGACTTATTTTATGGAGAACCAGTTTATGTTCCCTGTTGATAAGCCTTATTTTGAGGGATTGTATTATAAGGATTTTATAGTTCCTAACACTACTGGTGTTTATCCTGTTAATGCTCATTGTTTCTATAATGCTACCATCATCCATAATCATGTAGACCATGTAGATTATGAGTTTACTGAGTTGTTTAAAGAAGTCAAGCCCGATATAATGTCTGTTGAGGATGCTCTTAAAGACCTTGATGGCGTTCTTTTGGTTCTTGAGGGCGATGGTGTATGTAATAATATTAATTGTTCTGTTGATTTTAATATTCCTTTGCCTGTTGGTTGGGATAATAATTTGTTGTATGATGGTAATTTATTCGTTACTTTTGAGACTGACACTGATAATCGTCTTTATGAGTTTTATGCTTATAGTCCTACTAGTAATGTGACTGTTCCGTTGTTTAATCATACTAGTCCTAAGAACACGCCTATTACTGCGCAGATTAGTATTAAAGGCGACCTTAATGGTACTAACTTGTTCGCCCAGGATAGTAACATATTAATTGGTGTTAAAGCATATAATTGGAAAGATAAAAAGATTTATTTTGACCAAGTAGAGATAATTCTAGTCTATAATGGTTCTTATGTTCATGATTTGCGAGGCAATGATGAGTTGGTGGTTAGCGAGGGGGTTGCTAGTATTATTGAGGTTACCCTGGAGGATACTCCTTTAGTTACTACTGCTGCTTTGTTGTCGATGTTCATGTTATTGGTTGCTCTGTTCCTAATATTCACTCGTTTTAAGGTGTTTAGTGGTTTGTTGTTTATGTTGTGGCCTGTCTTGTTTAGCGAAGATATATATATTACTATTATATTGTTGTTCTTAGGGTTTTTGTTATTGTATCGTGGTTTTAAGGAAATCAGGGATAAAAAAAAATAGGGTAGGTGGTTTGTTGATGGTGGATTTAGGTATGATTAAGAAGG
>QMPN01000102.1 GCA_003648575.1 Bacteroidota bacterium | reverse complement strand
CCGGGTCCTCAGAATGACAATTTATATTTTCTTGCTTTTGTGTCGGAGGTTCGTAAACTCACTCCGCTGGCGCAGGTCTCGCGCTATCTGATTCTGAATTCTGTAGGTACAGTTTACGATCTGATGTAGGATATCCAATTAAAAAAAATGGTCAATACATTGTAAATATTAGATTGCCAGATCTATTTTTATTTGAAGTTTGAAATTTGAAGTATGAAGTTTTTGCATTTTGGAATTTGGATTTTGCAGTTTCGTTGGAATATGGCTGCTGGAGCTTGGAATTTGAGAAATAGTCGTATATTTGCACGCGCTTTCGAGCAACAAGAAACACTGGACCCGTAGCATAACTGGATAGTGCACCTGACTACGGATCAGGAGGTTGGGGATTCGAATTCCTCCGGGTTCACAAAAAATGCCGCCTTTGGGCGGCTTTTTTTATTTAAAATCCTGTGTGTTGGACTTTACCAATAAAATAAAAGTCCCCTTCTCCTTGAGAACCTGTCCCGATCCCGAGTGTTCGGGAGTGGGAAGAGGGGATATAGGGGGTGAGGTGCTTTATTGAAATCCAAATACCAAAACAAAATCCAAACTCCCAAATTCAAACACCAAAGCAAGTTCCAGGATTTAGGGACCAATAAACTCACTCAATTGATTTAACCGACTTGTCCGCCGAAGCGCAGCGAAGGAGGATTCAACTGACATTGCTCGCCGAAGCTTTCGCGAAGGTGAGTTCAACTAAAAACTAATATCTAACTCAACACTCACTTTGTCCAACGAAGCTTTAGCGAAGTTGGAACACCCAACACTCAAAAATCTCACCTATATTTGCTTTATGGATATTGCCGAACTAAGAAGTGAATTTATAAGGTTATTTGGTGAAGGTAAAGGTGAGGTTTTTGAATTCTTCGCTCCCGGCCGCGTGAACCTGATCGGTGAGCATACTGATTATAACAACGGATATGTGCTTCCGGCAGCGCTAAGCTTCGGAACATACCTCCTGGCAAGGAAAAATGATGGCAACACCCTGCGACTGGCAACGACGAACTTCGAATACAAGGCTGAGATCGGATTAGGTAAACTGGCTGAGAAGCATGATGGGGAATGGGTGAATTACCCGCTGGGGGTGATCAATGAATTCAATAAACAGATGAAAACCATCGGAGGGCTCGACCTGTATTATTCAGGTAATATCCCGGCAGGTGCGGGGCTATCATCTTCTGCTTCCATCGAACTGGTCACAGCTGTGGCTATAAATGATCTATATGATTGTGGCCTCGATACCATGGAACTCATCCGCATATCCTTAAGGGCAGAACGGGAATTTGTGGGTGTACAATGCGGCATCATGGACCAGTTCATCGTGGGCAAGGCCCGTAAAAAGTCCGCTCTTTTCCTGAACTGCGGTACCGAACAATTTGTCCATGTACCCTTCACTCCGGAAAATTATCGACTGGTGATAGCCGATACCAGGAAAGTCAGGAAATTGAGTGATTCCAAATATAATGAACGTGTTGCGGAATGCCAGGCCGGTCTCGCTGCCATCAAACAAACAATGCATATAGGTTCACTTGGAGAATTGAGCATCGAAACAATAGACGAGATACTAGGGCTAATCGATGATGCAGTGGTCCGTAAACGCGTCAGGCATATTGTTTCCGAAAACCGCCGTGTGCTGGATGCCGTGAAAGCACTTATGAATAAAGAGTTTGAGCTTTTCGGAGAGCTGATGAATCAATCCCATGACTCCCTCCGGGATGATTATGAAGTGACCGGCTTTGAGCTGGATACCATGGTCGACATTTCCCGAAAACAAGATGGAGTACTGGGCTCCCGCATGACTGGCGCCGGTTTCGGTGGATGTACAGTATCACTTCTACACAAAGATGAAGTTGATAATTTTATGCGCAACGTGAAAGAAGATTACCAGAAGAAAACCGGTTTGCTACCTGATTTCTATTTGCCCGGGATCGTTGGTGGCGCTGGAAAAGTTACGGAACTCTAGTAACCAGTAACCAGTAACCAGTAACCAGTGACTAGTAAAGTATCCACCACAAATAAACTCCATACATCCCTATCATAATCCCGCCTTCAACCCTCGATATCATCCGTCCTTTTCCGGTGTATACAAATACTACCAGTGTGACAGTGGCAACGAGTACCATGATCAGGTCGAAGATGCTTCCCGACTGAAAGGGGATGGGATGGATTACTGAGCTGACGCCTAATACCAGCAGTATGTTGAAAATACAGGATCCAACGGCATTTCCGATGGCCATCTCGGGGCTTTTCCTTATGGCAGCCATGATAGAGGTTACCAGTTCCGGCAGGGAAGTGGCAATGGCAACGATAGTAAGGCCGATGGTGGCTTCGCTCATGCCGAACTCAGAAGCAACAAATACAGCCCCCTCAACGATCCACTCACCTCCAAAGTATAATCCCACAATCCCGAGGAGAATAAAAACAATGGCCATCCATGCCGGCCTTAGCTTGCCTGGCTTTTCATCTTTGGGAGTCTTGCTTGAGCTACGGAAATATATATACAGAAAGACGATGAGCAGTATAAGGAAAATGATTCCATCTACCCGGCCGATGATCTTACTGCCTTCTTGCATGGTCCAGCCATCCTGAACCATAAAAAACAGCAGCCCTACTGCAAACAGGCTGAAAGGTATGTCGCGGTAATAGGTTGGTTTTAATACAGGTATAGGCTTGATCAGGGCAGTAATCCCCACAATCACAAGTATATTCAGTATGTTGCTTCCAAGTACATTGGACACAGCCAGATCGGTATTCCCATTTAAGCTTGCAAAAACATTGATGATGAGCTCCGGTAAGGATGTTCCGATGGCCAGGATAGTCAATCCGGTGATTCCCTCGGGAATGCCCAGCCTCCGCCCGATATTTGAAGCACCATCGATCAGCAGTGTTGCTCCGCCGATCAATATTACAAAGCCGAGTATGAAGAAGATGTATTCCAATCTTATTTTAATGAGTCATTTCGAGCGATTGCGAGAAATCTATTCTTACTGATTTTCTAACAGATTTCTCCCTCCGGTCGAAATGACAGTTTATCTTAGCCTATTCACTGAACCTTGAACCCTGCACCTTGTACCTGATACTTTGTACCTGATACCTTGTACCTATTACCTAGTACCAAAAATGGCCGTCCCAACCCTCACATTCGTGCTTCCTTCTTCAATGGCCAGCAGATAATCTCCACTCATCCCCATTGAAATTTCCCTGAATGATTTATTTTCTGGAAAGTAGTTGTTTTTCAGACTATTATAGAGATCCCTGAGCATAATGAATTCCCTTTTGAGGATTTCTTTGTCGTCGGTGAAAGTGGCCATGCCCATAACACCGCAAAGCCGAATATGCTTCATCTTAGTGTATTCCTCAGATTCGAGTATCTGGCTTGCCTCTTCAAGGTCGAGTCCGAACTTGCTCTGTTCGCTGGCAATATGAAATTGCAATAAACAATTTACCACACGCCCATTCTTTGCAGACTGCTTGTCGATTTCTTTGAGTAGCTTCAGACTGTCGACAGATTCGATCATGCCTACAAAAGGGGTAAGGTACTTCACCTTATTCGTTTGCAGGTGGCCGATAAAATGCCATTCGATATCTTCGGGTAGCTCAGGCTGTTTGGCGATCAGGTCCTGTGCTTTGTTCTCCCCAAAAACTCTCTGCCCGGCCTGATATGCTTCCATGATATCCGATACCGGCTTCGTCTTGGATACAGCTACAAGCCTGACATCAGCTGGAATTTTTAACCTGATATGATTGAGTCGTTCTGTAACACTCATAAACACGACAGTTGAGTTTTTACGAGGTTTATTTGTTGCGAAGATAGGAACAATTTAGTACTTTGTAGCTTCCATTATATTGATATTTGCGCGATATGAATTTAAGGGTTGCAATATATGATACCCTGGTGAACAACAGTTTGCTGGTCAGGGTGCTCGATCTCGATAATGAAGGTGGCCGTGGGACAATCAAAGTTTTTGTCAGCGGTGGCCAGCCTGCCATCGAGGTAGAGGTTGAGCAAATGACCCTTTCCCCCCTGGATATTTTTATTCCCAAAACACCTATCACAGGCGAGATCCATCAAGTTACGGCTAAACTATACGCCCGCGATCTGGTACAACTGCACGATACAGATACCAAGATGATCAAGATGGGGAAATAAGTTAACGGTACGCGGTGCGCGGATCGTGGTACGTGGGGCCTCTCGACTTCCATCGGGACAGGCGTCAAGAGTCAGGTGTATTCCCAATTCTTCCTATAAGCAACACACCCTGTAACAATGAAACAGTGAAACAATGTAACAATGAAACAGTGAAACAATGAAACAGTGAAACAATGAAACAATGAAACAGTGAAACAATGAAACAATGAAACAGTGAAACAGTGAAACAGTGAATCTGTACTAATCCAATAAATGAATCACAAGTCCACTTCTCAGTTTAGGTTCAAACCATGTGGTTTTTGGAGGCATGATGTTGCCGGTGTCAGCAATATCGATAAGCTGTTGCATGGAAACAGGGTAAAGTGCAAAAGCGACTTTCATCTCTCCGCTGTCGACACGCTTTTCGAGCTCGCCCAGGCCACGGATTCCGCCTACGAAGTCGATCCTTTTGTCTCTGCGCAGATCCTTAATGCCCAGAATGTTGTCAAGCACGTGCTGTGAGAGTATTGTCACATCAAGCACACCAATAGGATCATTGTCGTTAAAAGTGCCCTCCCTGGCTTCCATCGAATACCATTTGCCATCCAGGTACATGCTGAACTCATGAAGTTTGGCGGGCTTATAGATGGCTGTCCCTTTGTCTTCCACAACAAAAACTTCGGATAGTTTCGCCAGGAACTCCTCATTGCCGAGCCCGTACAGATCTTTCACTACACGGTTATAATCGATGATACTCAGCTGATTGTCAGGAAAATGCACGGCAAGGAAGTAATTGTACTCCTCAGCACCACTATGATTTGGATTTGCTTTTTTGCGCTCATTGCCAACGAGTGCAGCCGCAGCTGTACGATGGTGTCCGTCTGCTACATAGGTAGCCGGGACGTCGGCAAAGAGCTCAATGATCTTGTCATTGACAGCTTTATCGCGAATAACCCAGAAATGGTGGCCGATCTCATCTTCTGCCGTGAAATCATATTCAGGTTCATTTTCTTTGACCACCTTTTCTATGATCTCATCTATTTCTTTCACCGCAGGAAAAGAAAAGAATACAGGCTCGATGTTCGCGCTGTTGATGCGTACATGCTTCATCCTGTCTTCTTCCTTGTCGGGGCGGGTTAGCTCATGCTTTTTAATGATGCCATTCATATAATCCTCAACAGCTGCACAACCTACGATGCCATATTGTGTCTTTCCGTTCATGGTCTGCGCATAGATGTACAGGTATTCCTCCTCGTCTTGCACCAGCCAGCCTTCATCCCTGAACCTGGTAAAGTTTTCAAATGCTTTATCATATACCTCCTGGGCATGGACATCTATGTCGGGAGCAAGGTCGATCTCCGGTTTGATGATGTGGAGCAACGAATATGCATTGTCCGCTGCTTCTTCTCTTGCTTCTTCTGAATTCAATACATCATAAGGCCTCGATGCAACTTCCTTTGCAATCCCTTTGGGCGGTCTCAGCCCCTTAAATGCTTTCAATATTGCCATTTGCTAGTTATTTATTTGATTCAATATTAATCGGCAGACATGTCGTTGTTATTAGCGAAATCGTCTTGATCCTCTTCTCGTTTATTTACGCTTCTTTGCAATGAAGAGATCAGCGCACCGATCATTTTAGTCATCTCCATAAGCTGGTTCCTGGATTCATCCTCTTCCTCATCACTAAAGAGCTCAAGTTTGTGAAGTATGCTGGTAAAAACCAGGCATTCCCTTACGGCACTTTTGGCCATTTTCAGGTAATAGATGAACTGGCTCTTGTTCCTGGCAGATCCTTCTGCTATATTCAATACGATGTTATGGGAAGAGGTGTTAAAACGATCAAGGAGACCGCTATTCTCTGTTTCAGCTATTTCCCTGCTGACTTCATTTACCCATTTTGTGTAATTGAGTGCTTTGTGATAAATCCTCAGGTCCTCGAACCTAAAAAAGGTAGTATTCCTGTCGTTCCCGTTCTCCATGTGGTCAAAATAGTTTTGTTAGAATATATTTCCTTTCAGTCGGTATACGACAATTATTTATTCACCTGGCAGCTGGTATCACCATTCTCAATGAATGCCTTGATCTGTTCTGCAGCAGCAATACCTGCATTGATATTGGCTTCAGCTGTCTGGGCACCCATTTTTTTAGGTGTAAAGAAAAATCTGCCTTCATAATTCTTCGCGATCTCTTCTGCGCAGTCAGGTGCGATATCTGAGATATAGACGAAGTCATCTCTTTCAGAAAAGACTTTTTTAAGTGATTCTTCGCATACAACTTCCTTGCGTGCTGTGTTTACCAGTGTAGCACCAGCCGGCATGATATTCAGAAGATCTGTGTTGATAGATCCTTTGGTTTTCTCATTGGAAGGAATATGCAGCGAAATATACTGGCAAGTACTGTATAATTCCTCTACCGAATCCAGTGCAGTAACGCCATCTTTTTCAATATCGTCTTTACTGATAAAAGGATCGAATGCAAAGCATTCCATCCCGAATCCCTTCGCGATCTCAGCAACATACCTTCCTACATTTCCATAGGCATGGATCCCCAGTTTCTTTCCACGGAGTTCCCTGCCGGAGGTCCCCTTGAAGCAGCTGCGGGCCATATATACCATCATTCCGAGGGCTAATTCGGCCACTGCGTTGGAATTCTGTCCGGGAGTGTTCATTACTACCACACCTTTTTCGGTGGCTGCGACGAGGTCAACATTATCATAACCGGCTCCGGCCCTGACAACGATTTTTAACTGTCCTGCATTTGCGATCACATCCGCATCAGCTTTATCGCTACGGATAATAATGGCATCAGCATCTGCTGCTGCATTGATAAAATCCTGCTGGCTATCATATTTTTCAAGCAGTGCCATTTCATATCCTGCTTCTTCAACAACTTTTCTGATGCCATCCACCGCTGCGGGTGCAAAAGGCTTTACAGTAGCTACTAGTACTTTAGTCATGTTTTTAGTTTTTTATGTTTGAGGCCGGGATTGAGACTTGAGGCAATTTAAATTCCAATTAACTCAACCCTCAACCCTCAAAACTCAACACTTCTATTTACGCATATTTTCAAATTCCTGCATCGCACCAACCAGTACTTCAACGCTTTCCACAGGGAGGGCGTTATAGGTCGATGCCCTGAAGCCACCAACAGAACGGTGTCCTTTTATCCCGACCATACCTTTGGCAGAAGCAAATTCAAAGAACTCCTGTTCCAGGTTCTCATAACCGGCATTCATGATAAAACAAATATTCATGATGGAACGGTCTTCAGGATCAGCCACGGGGGCTGTAAAGAGCGGGTTGCGGTCGATCTCATCGTAAAGCAATCCGGCTTTGTAATTGTTCACTTTATGAATTTTACTCACACCTCCGAGGTTTTTGAGCCATTGAAGGGTTTGCAATGCTGCAAACACAGGTACAACAGGAGGTGTGTTAAACATAGACTCCTTGTCGATATGAGTTTTGTACTTCAACATAGTCGGAATGTGGTGCTCTACCTTTCCTAAGATATCATCACGAATGATGGCAAAGGTTACACCAGCAGGAGCCAGGTTTTTCTGCGCCCCACCGTAGATGATGGCATATTTTGATACATCCAGAGGGCGGCTGAAAATATCGGACGACATATCAGCTACCAGCGGAACAGGAGAGTCGATATCGTATTTGATCTCCGTGCCGTAAATGGTGTTGTTAGTGGTAATATGAAAATAGTCGGCATCTTCCGGAATGCTGTACCCTTTCGGGATGTAATTGAAATTCTTATCCTCTGAACTGCCTACTACAACAACTTCTCCAAGGCCCTGTGCTTCCTTGATGGCTTTTTTCGCCCAGGCACCCGTGTTCAGGTAGGCTGCTTTTTTCTTCATAAGGTTAAAAGGAACCATGGCGAACTGTGTGCTGGCTCCTCCGCCAACAAAAATCACGGAATAACCTTCAGGAATGTCAAGCAATTCCTTGAAAAGCGCCTGCGCTTCATCCATTACAGCAACAAATTGCTTGCTCCTGTGCGAAATCTCCATCAGCGACAGCCCCATACCTGCAAATTCAGTCAGTGCTTTGGCAGTGTTCTCAATGGTATATTGAGGAAGGATAGAAGGCCCTGCATAAAAGTTGTGTTTCTTCATAATTCAGTGTATTTTAAGATTTTATTATTCGCTCAGACTTGCCAGAAATACGGCACCACAAATATATTAAATTATTGAATAATTTTGTCATCTTGATAATAACTTAATACGCTATGAGAATTGATCACAGAATAGAAGCATTTAGTACCCTCGGCAGGGTCTTGGAACAGATCGGGAAAGAGAAGTCTTTCAAAATCGATTCTCATGATCTGGAATCTTTTGAACAGGCTTTTGACAAGGCCCTTGCTTCAAATGCATGGTTTACGCCCGAATCTGTATTCAATATGCTTCAGTCTTTTGGAGCAAGCATGAAAACGGAGGAGCTCGCACGCTGGACGAAAATGTATGACCTGGATGCTATACAGGAACCAAAGCGTATCGCTGTTGTGATGGCAGGGAATATACCTGCTGTTGGCTTTCATGATTTCCTTTCAGTTTTGATGGCAGGACATATTATACAAGCCAAACTTTCATCCGATGATAAGTTTCTCATCCCTGCGATTGCTGATTTACTTATTAAAATTGAACCTGCATTCAGCGACAAGATCAGCTTTGCTGATGAGAAGATCAAGGATTTTGATTCAGTTATCGCTACAGGGAGTAACAATACTTCGAGATATTTTAACTACTATTTCGGCAAGTATCCACATATTATCAGGAAGAATCGCAATGCTCTTGCTGTCCTGACCGGCAATGAAACTGCAGCTGAGCTGAAAGCCCTGGGTGATGATATTTTTATGTATTACGGGCTTGGGTGCAGGAACATATCCAGGCTATTTGTCCCGAAAGACTACGATTTAAAAACCTTTTTCGAGGCCATCGAAGAGTTTTCATCCGTTGGAGATCATCACAAATACAGAAATAACTACGATTATAATAAGTCAGTCTTCCTTATCAATGGTGATCCGCATTTCGATAATGGTTTTCTCTTACTTAAGGAAGATCATGCAATGACTTCACCTGTATCAGTGCTTCATTATGAGCGTTATCAGTCGGCGGAGGAACTGAATGCTTTTATTGCTGAAAATACTGAAAACATTCAATGTGTGGTATCTGTGAGTGATGATATCCCCGGGGGTATCCCGCCGGGAACAGCTCAGCATCCGAATTTATGGGACTATGCTGATGGCGTTGATACGATGGAGTTTTTGATCACTGGGTTCTAGTCACTGGGTTCTAGTCACTGGTTACTGGTTACTAGTCACTGGTTACTGGTTACTCGTCACTGGTTACTCGTCACTGGTTACTCGTCACTGGTTACTGGTTACTCGTTACTGGTTACTGGTTACTGGTTGCTGGTTGCTGGTT
>QMPN01000101.1 GCA_003648575.1 Bacteroidota bacterium | reverse complement strand
TGTCTTAAATTAGTTTAACGGTTGCCTTGAAAAGGCCTGCAAATGTATAAAAAACTGATTAATAATAAAAGCCAATTAAGGTGTTGGTTGTTGGATTTTGAATGTTGGGTTATTGAAAATAGCCAATTGTACCGCGTTAAACCTTAAACCTTAAACGAAATTTTGCCATCAAATCAAAGCTTTTCAATCATGCCCAGGGCTTTTTCCCATCCTTCTTCGTTCAGCCTGGCTCCGGTGGTCTCGATAATCTTGCCGGCCAGGATGCTTCCGCATGCGGCACATTTGTCGAGGGGCCAGCCCTGGCTCAAGCCATAAAGGAAGCCCGAGGCATAGATGTCGCCGGCACCATTGGTGTCGACCACCGTTGCTTCTATGGCCGGGATGCTGTAGCTGTCATCACCACTCTTCACCAAGGAGCCGTCTTTGCCGGTCTTTACAATTGCGATCTTACAAAGGCCTGCAAGTTCTTCAAGTGCTTCTTCAGGCTCTTTACCGGTGAACGCCCTGGCCTCTTCCTCATTAGCAAAGACAATATCGACGTAGTCCTTAACAATGTGCTGTAGGAACTCCAGGTTTTCTTCTACCACATTATAGCTTGCCATGTCGATGGAGATTGTCATTCCAAGGGCCCTGGCGATCTTCACCGCTTTCTCAAGAAGTTCATGGTTCTGAACAATATATCCCTCGATGTGGAAGATGTCATGTCCGCTGAAGTGTTCATCAGAAATATCTTCTGCCGATAGTTCGATGGCTGCACCGAGGTGTGTGGCAAAGGTTCTTTCTTTGTCGGGGCTGATCAGGGCTACAGCCCTGCCCGAATGTGTTTCGCTAGCAAAAAGGATAGGCTTGATGTTGTGCTTTTCAAGGTCTTCCCTGAAGATCCTGCCATAGTCATCCTTCCCTGTCTTTCCGATGAAGCTGGTTGCAGCACCCAATCTTGCGATCCCGTAAATGGTGTTGGCTGCCGAACCTCCGGAAGCAAAGGACTGCTGCATGCTTTCACATGCATTGCGGATCCTTCCCGAGCGTTCAATGTCTACCAGTTGCATACTGCCTTTTGGCAGCTCAAGCTCTTCGAGGAGTGTATCATCTTCGATGAAAACAATAATATCGACGAGGGCATTGCCCAGACCTAAGATCTTAGTCATAATGTTGTGAAATTTAGTTCAAACGGCAAAAATAGACAAAACACTGTTACCGTGGAATGGAGGCAACATCTTCCAGGGCCTCGATGGCAGCATCAATATGAGCCTCTGTGTTGAAGGGGCCCATGCTCAACCTGACAGTACCATGAATATCGATGGTGCCAATACCTTCATGTACCAGTGGAGCACATTGAAGCCCGGTACGGCAGGCAATGTTATAATCCACATCCAGCATAGTGCCTACATCTCCGGAATCAAACTTGTCGATGTTCATGCTCAGCACCGCATTCCTGTTGGCGGGATCTTCAGCACAGTAGAGGGTGATATTTTCTATATCTTTCACTCCTTTTTTCAGTTTCTTCCAGAGTTCCATTTCTTGTGCATGGATCTTTTCTATGCCCTGTTCCATTACCCATTTGGTACCGGCATAGAGTCCGGCAACGCCTATGGTATTGAGGGTGCCGCATTCCATGCGATACGGGAATTCGGTGAGGTGGGTTTTTTGTGCTGATCGTACCCCGGTTCCTCCAAATCGTGTGCCTTTTATGGGAAGATCGCCCATGATATAGGAACCGCCAATACCGGTAGGTCCCATCAGGCATTTATGTCCTGTGAATGCCAGGGCATCAACACCCATAGCCTTCATATCGATGGGGATAGCTCCGGCACTCTGACTGGCATCCAGCACAAAGAATACGCCTGCTTCTTTGCATATCCTGCCAATCTCTGCTGCAGGCTGAACGGTACCAATCACATTAGAACTATGGTTGATCACCACCATCTTTGTGTTCTTTTTGATTGCCTTTTTAATGTCGTCGGGATCGACATAACCATACTTATCGAAGGGAACATGCGTAACTTCTGCCACGCCGTTCAATTCCAGGTGGTGGAGTGGCCTGAGTACGGAATTATGCTCCAGCATGGTGGTAATAATATGGTCACCCTTTTCGGCCAGCCCCATGATGATCATGTTCAGGGAATCACTCGCATTATAGCTGAAAGTTAGCCTGTTCAGATCATCCCCATTGAAAAGTTCTGTCAATATTTTCCGGGTGCCTTGTACAACCTCTTCAGTTTCTATGGCAGCATCGAAACCCGAACGTCCCGGGCTTACACCTTTGGTGCGATAAAATTCATCCATGAATTTATATACCACCTCAGGTTTGGGAAAGGAAGTGGCTGAATTGTCGAGATAGATCAGATTACTCATATATTAATTCTCTTTGGTTTTTTCTTCATTCTCAAGAATGATGGCATCCGCTACGATCTCTGCCAGGGTCTTGATCTTTACGTTCAGTTTATAAGCGCCGTTGATCTGGATCAGCTGGTCAACGCAGTTGTGGCAGGGGGTGGCAACCACGACGGCTTCTGTGGCGGTGATCTGCTCGGCCTTTAGTTTCCCTATTCCCATTCTGCGTTCATTATATTCGCTCATGGAAAGCTGCCCGCCGCCGCCGCCGCAGCAAAGATTATCCGTTCCGGATGGCGTCATTTCCACAAAACTCTTCACACATTTTTTCAAAATGTAGCGCTGTTCTTCATAAATACCTCCGCCCCTTGTCAGGTTGCAGGGATCGTGCAGGGTAACCGGCTCTGTATTTTTTCCCGGGTCGACCTTGATCCTTCCTTCGCGTATGTATTCGGCAAGCAACTCTACAGAAGTATCTACATCGAAGGGCATTTCCTTTTCGAGGTAGTTGGGTGCCTCCCAGCGGAAAGCACGTGATCCGTGACCACACTCAGCAAGTATGCAGCGTTTAGCATCGAGCTGCAGCATTTCGTCCTCCATCCGCTGCGCGATCACCCTGCCTTCTTCCAGGTTTCCTGAAAAATAGGCGTAATTGGTTACATCATACATCCTGGTGGAGAGGGTCCAGCTTTCCCCGGCAGCATAGAACACCTTGGCCATGGCAGAGATGGAGAGGGGAAAAAATTTGGGTTCCCTGGGATTAAGGGTATACATTATATCCTTACCTTTTTCATCCAGGGGGATGATGGCATTGTCATCATCGACTTCAAATTGCAAGTCTTCTTCCAGCCATTTGAGGGTATCTACAAACTCGTCTTTGGTGATCCCCATATTATTTCCTGTGTTGATAGCGGTATCGACCGTTTTTTGTAAGGTTTCCGGCACATAACCCATTTCAGCCAGCATGGCCCTTCCGGTGCGGATCAGAAATTCGATATCGACTCCAACGGAGCAATGTTTATTGCAACGGCCACACATGGTACAGGAACCATACAGCAGGTCCACCATATCTTCGACGGTGGCCTCATCCAGTTTTCTGGCATTTGTGAGCCAGGGGGCCAGCTTCCCGCCCAGGGTATTATATCTGCGATAGATTGAAGATACGATATCCACCTTTTTAGCGGGGACAAAGTGTTCGTCGGGTTTCAACCGGTAATACACACAACTCTCGGCACAAAGGCCACAGTGAACACAGGAGTTGACATGAGTAAGCAGCTTGCTACCGACATCTCTTTTCAGCACATCAAGACCCTTTTTTATTTTCTCATCAGTGAGCTTTTCCATGTACTATTTCTTGATGGGTTTTGGGGGCCAGACACCTCTCCATCCGTAAAAATAACCCAGATGGTAACGGGCTGCGAAAAAGTATACTGCATGCTTTAGCTTCCCCACAGGGAAATAGAGCATTAAGAGTGATACGAGTATAAAATATGCCGGAACAAAGGCAATATCTATCATAGCCATGGCTGTGATCAGTTGGAATACCGTGACAAGGATATTGGAAATATAATCGTCGGGGCTTGATAAAGTACGCAATTCGTGCTTGCTCATTCGCTTTATCAGTATGCCGACACCACAAAGGCCTGCCGCAACCAGCATTACAACTGCTGTCCACATCACCCAGCTCTGGAGCCAGATGTTGAAAAGCACCAGGAAAAATACAAATATGGCCAGGAAAGTTCCCAGGTGGTAGATGATACCGGCAACATAAGTGGGTATATGCATGTATGCTGATTCTTTCACCTTCGGGCTCATGGCTCCCGTGAAAGAATATTTAACAGCTTTCCCAATGTGGCCTGCACGCCGGGCATATTCAGGTGGGTTGCCCAGGCTGAGGATCTTGTAGAAGTGGTATATACAACTCAACAGGCATACAAGCAGGGCTATGATGGCCATCCATTGGTACCAAATCATAAGCGACAAGTATTTTTAAACACAACCATCAGGTTTGGGCAATCCCGCTACGCGGCATGCACCCCTGGCCGGACCGAGGGGAAAGAGCTCATATACCTCTCGCAGGCGGATATCTGCTTCCTGGCATATGGTACGTACCATTGGTGCCATTCCTTTTTCCTCCCAGTTCTTGCGAATAATATTTACAATGGCCCAGTGTTTTTCACTCATTTCTTCGATACCGTCATATTTGGCGATCAGGGTAGCTACCTCTTCGTCCCAGATAGTAGGATCGGAAAGGAAGCCGTCGCCGTCAACTTCAAAAGTTCTGCCTTCTATTTCTATAGTTGCCATAAGTTTTGGTGGTATTAATTTTAGCTTTCTTCTTCAAACTTATCCACGATCTCATCAATGCTTAATGCTGTATCGGGGACCACAAAATCAGGACAAAACCCAAGTTCTGCCTTGGTGATGAAGCGCTTACATCCGCTCCATTTTTCCTGATCATTCTTACACCATGTGTGTATATACTCATCTTTTACCTTTTCGTTGGGAACAACCTCTGCGGTTGAAATCATCCTGCAGGAATTGATGTTCGGGCAAATATTCTTATCCATAGGATCAGTTTAGAGAAGCGAAAATTATAAAAAAAACGCTATCTATATACCTTAATATGTATGCTTTTTGTTAATCTATATTGCTTTTAAATAATAAACAGGGTACAGGGTGCCGAGTGCAGGGTGCCGGGTCTTAGAAAATGATTTATATTTGCTTCTCTGCATTAACCAAAAATTAATAATTATGAAAAAGCTTACTTTAATCATTGCCGCCGTATTGCTGGTGAATATTTGTTTTGCCCAGGATCAACTTGCAAGGGCAAGGGCGGATAAGGAATGGGGTTATATAAACACCGAAGGCAAGTGGGTGATCAACCCGCAGTTTGAACACGTTAATGATTTCAGCCAGGGCCTGGCAAGTGTTGAAAAAGGTGGCGAATGGGGATTTATCGATAAGGCAGGGAATTTCAAGATAAACCCACAATTCAACGATGCAAGGGATTTTATAAATGGACTTGCTGCAGTGAAAAAAGAAAAGGAATGGGGCTATGTAAATGCCGAAGGAAAATGGGTGATCAACCCACAGTTTGAGAATGCCCTTGATTTTGATAGCGACCTGGCAGCAGTGAAGTCGGGCGGTGAATGGGGATTCATTAATGCAAAGGGAACATATGTGATCAATCCGCAGTTCGACAAAGTCACGCATTTTACTGAAAAACTGTGTCCTGCCTTAAAAGAAAAAAAGTGGGGATACATCGATAATAAAGGAAACTGGATAATCAACCCGCAGTTCGAAAAAGCAGAAGATTTTATCAGTGGTATGGCCAGGGTTCGTAAAGGTGGTGAGTGGGGTTATATCGACGCCAAAGGCACCTACCTGATCAATCCGCAGTTCGATGATGCAAATGATTTCAGTGAAGGCCTGGCAGCGGTAAAGAAAGGCAAGGAGTGGGGTTATATCGATGCACATGGGAATTATGTTGTCAACCCGCAATTCCTGAAAGCTCATGATTTTATCGGTGGCCTTGCCGGTGTTATGAAAGGTAAAGAATGGGGTTTTATCGACGGAAAAGGCAACTATGTAATCAACCCACAATTTATTGATGTGGAAGATTTTCATAACGACAAGGCCGCAGTACGATTAGGTAAAGAGTGGGGATATGTAAATAAAAAGGGTGAGTATATTGTAAATCCTCAGTTTGAAAAAGCCCGTCCTTTCGGAAAAACGCGTGCCATGGTTAAAAAAGGCGGCGAATGGGGCTGGATCGACAATAAAGGGAAATATGTGATCAACCCGCAGTTTCCGAATGCCTATCCGTTTGTAAAACTAACATGGTAAACCCGGGCGTTTGGCTTTGGGCATTAGGCGTTAGGCATTCTTTGTGATCCTTTGTGTCTTTGTGCCTTGGTGGTTGGGGTTTTATTGCCTCACTGTCTCACTGACCCACTGTTTCATTGTTCTAATGTTCTACTGTTTCACTGTTCCATTGTTCCACTGTTACATGGTTAAATGGTTATAATGTCCTTGTACCTTGTACACGTTGCTTGTTACATGCTTAAGAAGGCCCCAGAGGCACTGTTCCATTGTTCTACTGTTAGTGGGATTTTATGATTTTGGAGGAATAGGTCTTATCACCAATTGTCAGCTTAGCAACATACATGCCGGCAGGTAATTCTTCGCAGTTCAAACGAAGTTGATGTTCCCCTTCTGTATAGTTTAAGCCCGGATATAAATGAACCCTCATTCCCGAAGCATTTAAGATTTCTATCTCTACCCTGTCGGGATGGGCAAGGGAAAAGCGAATGTCTGCCTGATCAATAATAGGGTTGGGATAGATGAACAGATTATCTTCAATAGCATCTTGTGATTCAATGCTAACATTCAATCCTGAATGGTATCGTGCTACAGCAAAATCGACACTCCCTGCTTCGCTGTGACCGGTACCGGCTGCAACAATCTTTCCATCTGCCTGCATATTAAGTGAATAAATCCTGTTGTCGGGATAAGTTCCGCCACTACTGGCACTGGTGATTACCACTCCGGTACCTTCAGTCCCGAAAGTAATGTCGGGAGTTCCATCTTCCAGGTACCTGACCATGGTAAAGTCGCCATGATCATCAATCCACTGATAGCCTCCTGCAATGATCTTTTCGTCGTATTGTGCAACAACAGCATTGACCCTTGTATTTCCTTCAATGGGGGTAACTGTCATACCAAAATCCCCAAAAGAATTGTCGGGGTAGCCGTTCTCTTGTTGAAAGCGCAGTACAGCAAAATGCTCACCCGCGATACCATCAATATAACAGCCATATATTATACGGCCTTCGCCATCCAGGCACATACCACCTTGCGGTGAAAGGATCCAGGTATCAATGGGCAAGAGGATCTCAACATTCCCGCTTACCCCAAAACTCATATCGAGCAGTCCATCAGCATGAAAACGAGTCAGCGTAACAAATACGTTTTGGCCATCTATATACGACAAACCTCCAATAATGATTTTTTCGTCCTGCAGAACAACATTATTGATGAAATTGTCCTTCGAAAGAATATCATATACAATGATCCCGTTCGAGCCAAAGCTGTTATCCAGGGTCCCATCCGGGTTCAACCTGCACAGCGCACTCTGAATATCATCTGTCATATCATAAAGATACCCGGCAGCAACTATCTTTCCATCCTCCTGCAAGTCCAGTGACATACCATAAGAGTCCGTTCCTGACCCGAATTCAATGATTACCGTGCCATCGATACTGAATGTATTATCGAGAGACCCGTCGGTATTCAGTCTCATCAGTACCATTTTTGAACTAGAACCACCACTGTCAGTGTATCCAACCGCGACGATCTTGCCATCAGCCTGGATAGCGATGTCGCGAAGTTCATCGCCCGAGCCACCAAAAACTACAGTCATGATCCCACCTGATCCAAATGTATTGTCGAGAGTTCCGTTGGGCAAATAGCGTATAAATGAAAAATTGTCACTACTTCCATCATAAGCATAACCGCCCAGCACGATTTTGCCATCTGCCTGTACGGCAGAGGAATGGCAACCATTACCCACCCCCCCGATATCGGTAAGTGTGATGCCGTTATTTCCGAAAGACAGATCGAGGGTGCCAGGAGTTTGTGCTGAGAGAAAAAAGACACTCATCATGCTGAGAAGTAACAGGGATAGTTTTTTCATAATATTAAGCATTAGGTGTTAGGCGTTGGGCATTAGGCCGGTTAATACGTATTTACTGTTTTGTCATCCGCCGAAGCTTAAGCGAAGGCGGGCATTGTTCTACTGTTTCACTGTTCCATTGTTCCACTGTTACATGGTTAAATGGTTATAATGTCCTTGTACCTTGTCCTTGGTACCTTGTACACGTTGCTTGTTACATGCTTAAGAAGGCCACAGAGGCACGGTTTCACTGTTCCATTGTTAGTGGGATTTTATGATTTTGGAGGTATAGGTTTTATCACCAATTGTCAGTTTAGTAATATACATGCCGGCAGGTAATTCTTCGCAGTTCCAGCGGAGCTGATGTTCACCTTCGGGATAGAATGTATCAGATATTTTGCTTACGAGGGTTCCGGATACGTTATGTATTTCTATTTCTACGTTGGCGGAATGGGCAAGTGAAAAGCTGATATCCACCTGATCAACGACTGGGTTTGGATGCACACTGAAATCAATTTCTGAGGCTTCATGTTTTGAAATACCTACATCTAATCCTGTATTATAGCATGCCATAGCAAAATCTTTCCCTCCTGATATTGTCCTTCCATATCCCGAAACAAGTAGCCTGTCCATATTGCAAAACATTAGGTTATAGCTTTTGTCACCATACCACTGTACCTCCGAACTTACTTGAGTGATCACTATGCCTGTGCCATCACTACCAAAATCAGTATCCAGGTCACCGTTTTCATGATAGCGCATGACTAGAAAGTCATAGCTTCCCGGATCCGGACTTCTGTAGGTACCGCATACAATGATCTTCCCATCAGCCTGTGTGATAACATCGTTGGCAGAAGTATTTACATCCATTGCATTTACAAGCACACCATTTGTCCCAAAGGAGTAGTCAATACCCCCATCCGGATTTAATCGCAATAATGCCATATCGTTTTCCAACCAGCCAGGTACCTGATTGCATGTATAAAGGATTTTTCCGTCAGGGGCCACACACATACCATTATTCGCAGCACCGCCCATAATTGTGGCATCCCCCTCCAGCATGACACTTGTATACCCAACATTACCAAAACTATAGTCGATTTCTCCATTCAGATGATATCCGGAAATGACGGCAAATCTTTCAAAATCAGCATTTAAAAAGATACCTCCCAATATAATCCTGTCATTATGGATTACTAACTCATCCGGAAAACAAAAAAGGTCTTGCTCCTCATAGGTTGCAAGTCCAAAATAACCAAAATCAGTGTCCAGAAAACCCGTAGGGAGGAGTTTGCACATAGCAATCTCACTATATGATAACACTGTATCACGTACATAGCCGGAAATAACGATCTTCCCGTCCTCGCAAATACCCAACGACATTCCGTAAGCATTTACATGTTCTCCAAAATCGATTACCGCCATACCATCTATATGAAAACTGTTATCGAGAGAGCCGTCGGTGTTAAGCCTAAAGGCGAGCATCTTTGTTTTACTCCCGGAGGTAGTGTGCCCGACACCAACAATTTTACCATCCGGCTGAATAGCGATATCTGTTAGCCAATCATCAGATCCACCATACTCCAAAACCTTGATGCCATCGTCAGCAAATCCCATATCGATAGAACCGTAACTATTATATCGTGTAACCATTATATTTTCAACGGTACCAGAAGCGCCTGTATAAAGGGTTATGCCTCCAAGAACTATTTTCATATTATCCTGTAATGCAGAGGCATAGGAGTAATTACCAACTTCATCATAATCAGTTAGTACGATTCCGTTATCGCCAAAGAGATGGTA
>QMPN01000100.1 GCA_003648575.1 Bacteroidota bacterium | reverse complement strand
GGATGTAATATCAAATAATCCATTCTTTCAGGAAAGTTACAAATAGTGGGTGATTGTTAGATTATGGAGAATTCTTCAGAACTATCCTAAAATGCCGGGCGGGTTTCGACCTGACTTCGCCTGCGCGGCTGAGTACTTAAAGTTAGTCTAATTCAAACCAGGGTATGATCTGGCTGACTTTGTCCTCGGGTTCATCTTTATGCCTGAACTCATTGATATGGACGTTGTAAATGTAGTCTTTAGCCCATTCTTTATGGTGTTCGCTAATCTGTTTCAAGGCATCTACGATAACATTCAGTTCTTCATCAGTCATGGTAGGGTGGAGGGATACCCTGATCCAGCCGGGCTTTTGCGAAAGATCGCCATGGTTGATCAGATCGGTGATGTGCCTCGATTTCTCATGGCTCACATCCAGCAGGAAATGACCATAGGTTCCTGCACAGGCACAGCCTCCTCTCACTTGAATGCCCCAGCGGTCATTAAGAAGCTTAACCA
Organism: Bacteroidota bacterium; assembly: GCA_003648575.1. The sequence continues at coordinate 9,353 of QMPN01000100.1, read as the reverse complement.
CCAGGTTAAAGTGGATATTGATCAGATAGAAGGAAATTATTCCAAGTCTTTCTTTTACATTCTCGGCCAGAATGCGCAATCCGGGCACTTCCTTGAATTTCTCAAAGGCTTTGTCGACCAGCTCCTGATCACGTTCCCGCATCTTAGCAGTACCGATCTGTTCCTTTAGTCTGATTGAAAGGGCCGTCCTGATAGCCTGCAGGAAACCGGGTGTTCCACCATCTTCACGGGCTTCGATATCATCTATGTATTTATACTCTCCCCAGGGGTTCGTCCAGTCTACAGTACCACCGCCGGGTTGATCAGGAGTATGGCTTTTATAAAGGCTCTTACAGAAGATAAGCACACCTGAACTGCCGGGTCCTCCGAGGAACTTATGCGGAGAGAACATAATGGCATCCAGCTTTTCCATCGGGTCTTCAGGATGCATATTCATCTCAACATAAGGTGCTGATGCTGCGTAATCTACAAAGCAGTATCCTCCATGTTCATGCATGACCTTTGCCATGGCATGAATGGGTGTTTCAATACCGGTAACATTGCTGCATGCAGTAAAAGCTCCGATCTTGAATTCCCTGTTTTCATATTTCTTTAACTGTGCACGCAGTTCATCCAGGTCGATAAGAAGATCTTTGCTGGGCTGAAGCTGAACCACATCTGCCATGGTCTCAAACCAGGAAGTATGGTTTGAATGGTGCTCCATATGGGTTACAAATACCACGGGTCTGTCTTTTTCCTGTAAGCAGTCGGAGCCTGTGAGCATGCCGCATTGCTTCATACCAAGGATACGCTGAAACTTCACAACAGCGGCTGTCATGCCGAAACCAGTCGTAATGATCACATCGTCGTCGTTTGCATTCACATGCTTTTTGATCACCTGCTGGGCGTAATGGTAGGCCTTGGTCATCAGGGTCCCGGTCTCGCTGGTTTCCGTATGCGTATTCCCAACCCAGGGGCCGAAAGTATCCCTGATCTTATCCTCGATAGGGCCATACAGCCTGCCGCTGGCGATCCAGTCGGCATAGATCAGTTTTTGTAATCCAAAAGGGGATTCAAATTTCAGGTCATGCCCTATGGTATTCTCCCGGTATTTGTCGAAGTATTGTTCCATATTAATCGGATTTAGAGATACGGATGAGGGCTATTTCAATATCACCCCCTTCCGGGTAGATACCCAGCCAGTTGTTATCTTCGCTGAACCATTTGTAGAGGGCGCCGATCCTGATGATATAATCCTTGCTGGATTCACCCTCCGGTACCTGGAGCACTACCCCGCCATTCTTACTGTTGCCCTGTCCGAAGTTTACAAGCATTTTAAAATCATGGCCTGACACGTTCCTGGCCTTTATCAGGATGTAGTTTTCTTTCCTCACATTCACCGGCAAGGCACTGAAACTGAATCTACGGTCGGTATTATTCGGGATCACCTGTGCCAGCTTGTTCACATCAGTAATGGCATTGTCGTTGATGATCTTGGTAATGCGGGCGATCATTTGCCCGGGATATGGTTCATCAGGCAGTATGGCCGCTGCTGTCCTGTAGTTTTCTATAGCACCATCGTATATCTTGGTGTTGAAATAGTTATCGGCATTTGCAATATGTTTCCTGTAATCTACCTTCAATGATTCCAGCTCCGCCATATAGATTACGGTCACTTCGTCCAGTCTGTCCCTGGCATACTGTTCGTCCGGCTTGATGTCGACAGCTGTTTGATAAGATGACTTTGCCAGACGGTAGTTGGCCATGTTATAATAGTTGTCGGCCTGTGTGATTGCAGCATTATAAGCTTTCAGTCTTTCCCCTTCCAGCTCTTCCAGCCTTGAGTTGATCTCAGTGATCCTTCCCTTTGGATATGCTTCATCTGGCTTTATACCGGCAGCTTTATTATATTCCTGCAGTGCTTCCATAAATGATCCTCTGTTGAAGAAATCATCTGCATCAGTAATAGCCTCGTTATAATTATCATCAATCTCTTTCTTCCTGGCTATCTCTGCCTGGATGATAATGATCTCATCGATCTTTTCCTGTGGGTAGCTTTCTGTTGCTTTTATGCCAAGTGCCTGGCTATACATCCTGGAGGCATTCTCATACTCCTTTAAGGCGAAGAGTGAGTCGGCACCTGAAAGGGCCTTTGCATATTGAGCATCTATGGCTGCCAGCCTGGCCTGTTCGTCAAGGAGGCCTAATAATTCTGTTAATTTATCAGTCGGGTATTGTTCTCCCGCTTTAATCCCAAGGGCCGTTTGGTAGGCATCCCTGGCAGCAAGGTAATTACCTGCAGCGAAGGCAGCATCAGCTGTGGCTATGGCAACGTTATAATTGTCTTCGATCTCCTGAATGGATGCAAAAATACCATCGATCTCAGCAATTTTATCTTTGGGGTATTGCTGCGCTGCTTTGAAGCTGAGAGCTTCTTCGTATTTTGCCTTTGCTTCAGTATATTCTTTATTGCTAAAGAAATTGTCGCCGTGGGCAATGGCATTGGCATAAGCTTCATCGATAGCCTGTTGTTGTTGTAGATTTGCCAGTATTCCATCAATTTCCGTAATACGTTGTGCAGGGTAGGGCTCATCGGCTTTGATGCCCTGTGCACGTAGATACGCTACTCTGGCCTGTTCATATTCCTGTGTGTTGAAATATGTATCGGCGGTGCCGATGGCGATCAGGTATTGTTCTTCCTGTTCAGCCAGGGAGGCAAAGACAGCATCTATCTCGGCTATCTTTTGCTGCGGGTAAGCTTCTTCCGGTTTGAAACTGAGGGCGCGCTGATATGCTGATTTTGCCTCGCTTAGCTTCTCTTCGGTCATGAAAAAGTCTGCAGCAGCGATAGCTTCGCTATAACTCTCTTCTATTCCAAGCAGGCGGGCCTGCTCTGCAAAGATGACATCGATCTCTGTCATCTTTTCCCTGGGATAGGCTTCTTCGGGTTTCAATACGCTTGCTTTCTCATACTCTGCACGGGCATTGCTGTATGATTTTGCATTAAACATGCCGTCGGCAGAAGTGATAGTAACGGCATATTCTTCATCCAGCAGCCTGAGTCTTTCCAATTCAGCCAATATTCCCTCGATCTCACTTATTTTCTGGGCCGGGTATGCTTCGTCAGGCATGAGGGTAAGCGCAGCAGCATATTTTACTCTGGCGCCATCATAATCCAGGGCAGCAAGCAGGGCATCACCATCTGCGATTGCCTGTGTGTAATCAGCTCCCAGCTGTGCGATACGGGCTGCTTCTGCAGCGAAAATAGCTTCGATCTCAGCAATCTTATCTTTAGGGTATTGCTCATCTGCTTTAAAGCCCAATGCCAGTTCATAGTCTGATTTTGCCTTGTTATAGTCCAGTTGTTCCATAGCCAGATCCCCTGCCTCTATGGCTTCATTATAACTGTTTTCAATACCTTGTAACCTGGCCAGTTCAGCCAGTATGCCATCTATCTCGGCAATCTTATCCTTCGGATAGCTTTCGGTGGCTTTATACGTGAGTGCCAGTTCGAAGGAGGCTTTGGAAGCATCGTACTGCTCCTCTGATAACAAGCGATCCCCTTCAGCTACGGCGTCTGCATAGCTCTGATCTATTCCTGCAAGCCTGGACTGTTCTGCCAGTAATCCGTTGATCTCTTCGATTTTTTGTTGTGGATATTCCTCTTCAGTAAAGATATCGGCAGCATTACGGTATTCCATCAGCGCCCCCATATAATTCTTTTCTGCAAGGAGCTGGTCTGCAGTCTTGAGGGCGAGGGTGTAAGTTTCCTGTTCTGCCTGCAACTGGGCCAGGATATTATTGATCTCAGTAATCTTATCCTTGGGGTATTGCTCTTCCTGGATAAGGTCGTTGGCTTCTACATAGTCCACCTTGGCATCCTCCCATTCACGCTTCGTGAAATGCTCGTCGCCACGGGCAATGGCAGCATCGTAGGCTTCCTGTGTGGCATGTGCCCTGCCCAGGATCTCATCTATCATCTTGATCTGATCTTCAGGATAGCTCCTGTCACTCATTATGTCCTGTGCTCGCAGGTATTGTATGCGCGATTGCTCATAATCACCAGCATTGAACAGCTTATCGGCCCCATGTATGATGGCATCATACTGATTCAGCTGGTCCTGGATTTGTGAGAGGATGAGGTCGATCTCATCTATCCTGACCTTGGGGTATTGTTCGAAGGGATTGATGTCGGCCGCATTGCGGTATTCGGTCTTTGCCTCTGCGTATTCTTTGTCTGCAAAAAGCTTGTCAGCCAGGCTGATGGTGTTGGCATAGGCTTCTTCCTGCGCCCTTTTCAATGCCATGATCTCATTTATCCTGCTGATCCTTTGGTGGGCATGCTCCCCATCAGGCCAGTAACGCAAGGCATCGGAATAGGCAAGCATGGCAGCCTGGTAATCTTCCTGGCTATAGAGTTCATCAGCTTTTGCAAGAGCATCCTCATAGGCCGCTTTATCACGTTCAGTCTTTTCCGACAGGGCAATGTTGATCTTGCTGATGATCTCCCTGGGATAGTTTTCTTTGGGGAGGACCTCCAGCGCTTTCTCATACTTCAGTTTAGCTTCAGCAAACTGCTGAGAAATGTATAGCTCATCACCCTCCGACACAAATTTATTGTATGCTTCATACTTACGAAGGAAGTCGTTCAGTTCCCTGATCTTTACCTGTGGCAAGGGCTCTTCGGGTTTGAGCTCTGATGCCAGCTGATAAGATTTCAGCTCGTTCTCATAATCCTTACGCGCATGGTACATCTCAGCTTCGCTGATGGCTTTCTCATAGCCTGATTGCTGGGCGGCGATCTCAGAAAGCCTCTGATTTGTGGCGTCGATCTTATCTTTCATCTCCTGCCTGCCGGGATAGATGCGTGCTGCATCATCGTATTTTGTTATTGCTGCAACATAATCCTCTGCAGCAAACAGGGCATCCCCTTCATTTATAAGGCCGGTATATCTGCCCTCATTTTCTGCCTCATCAGATTGTATTTCCCTGATCAGTTTGATCTGATCTGAGGGATAGGGGTCTGAAGGCATGAGCTTTTGCGCTTCTTCATAAGCGAGGATGGCATTATCCCAGGATTTTTCCTGGTAGAGACGGTCCGCATAGGTCAGTTTATCATTGAATTCTGCCATCTGTTCCATCTGAACACGAAGCAGACTGATCGACTCCCTTAAACGGTCCTTGGGATATTGCTCATCAGGCTTTTTCTGTGAAGCCACCTGGTATGAGGCTTTGGCATTCAGGTAGTCCGCCTTTTCAAAATAACCATCGGCAGATTCAATGGCTTGCTTATATTGCTCATCAATACCCTGGGATTGTACAGGGTTTATGCCGAGGAAAAGGACTGTAAACAACAGTACTTTAATGAGTGTAAAAAACGTCTTATTCATGCTGTGATATGATCCCATCTTTAATGCGCATCTGACGATCGGCCATCTCCGCTAATTCCTTGTTATGGGTAACAATAACGAAAGTTTGTTCCAGTTCATTACGCAAACTCAGAAAAAGTTTGTGCAATTCAACCGAGTTGTTCGAATCAAGGTTGCCTGAGGGCTCGTCGGCTATCACTACTGCCGGATTGTTTACGAGGGCCCTGGCAACGGCTACCCGCTGTTGTTCGCCACCCGAAAGGGCTGCGGGTTTATGGTCCATCCTTGCACTCAGGCCCAGAAGATTGATCAGCTTTTGAGCCTTCTCAATGGCTTCTTTTTTCGAGTCTCCTGCGATGTAGGCCGGGATGCATATATTTTCAAGTGCGGTGAATTCAGGCAAGAGATGATGGAATTGAAAAACAAAGCCAATTTCCTTATTCCTGAATGCCGATAATTTCTTTTCATTCATATTTGCAATGGCCTGCCCGTTAATGCTGACTGTGCCCTGGTCCGCTTTGTCGAGGGTGCCAAGGATATGCAAAAGGGTCGACTTTCCCGCTCCGGAAGCACCGACAACGGACACGATCTCAGCTTTTTTGATCTCCAGTGAAATCCCTCCCAGGACTTCCAGAGAACCATAAGCTTTGTGTATGTTTTCAGCACGTATCATGCATCGCAATTAAGAGCTGCAAAGATAGGCTTTTTTAACATAGGAGTATCTTTACATATAGGCTGTATACCTTTCGCGGAAAAACATTATTTTTGTCGCTCACAAAAACGTAAACGATGAATCTACACGAATATCAGGGAAAATCTATTCTGAAGAAATACGGTGTTGCAGTACCTCTTGGCTATGTCGCTGAGTCACCGGAACAGGCACGTGAGCTTGCAAAGAAAATATTGGATGAAACCGGCATGGATAAATTTGCTGTGAAGGCACAGATACATGCGGGTGGTCGCGGGAAAGGCGGTGGTGTAAAGATCGCAAAATCGCTGGATGAAGTGAAGCAGTATGCCGACCAGATACTGGGCATGATGCTCGTGACACCACAGACAAGTGCTGAAGGAAAAAAGGTAAGGAAGGTGCTGGTCGAACAGAATGTCTATTATCCCGGTGAATCGGAACCCCAGGAATTTTACATGAGCATTTTGCTGAACCGTGACCTGGGACGAAATATGATTATGTATTCACCTCGTGGCGGAATGAACATCGAACAGGTAGCAGAAGAAACACCGGAACAGATCTTTACCGAGGTGGTCGACCCCAAGGTAGGATTGCAGAGCTTCCAGTGCAGGAAAATTGCATTTAATCTGGGACTTTCCGGTGATGCTTTTAAGATGATGGTGAAATTTGTAAATGCACTCTACAAAGCATATGTCGGAAGCGATGCATCTCTCTTCGAGATCAATCCTGTGATGAAAACATCAGATAATCAAATATTTGCAGCCGATTCCAAAGTGGCTATTGATAATAACGCACTATACCGCCATCCTGATATCGCCGAGATGCGCGACTTTAGCGAAGAAGATCCCATTGAAGTAGAGGCAAGTCAATACGACCTGAGCTATGTAAAACTCGATGGTACTGTAGGTTGTATGGTGAATGGTGCCGGACTGGCGATGGCTACCATGGACATTATTAAGCTTTCAGGTGCTAACCCGGCAAACTTCCTGGATGTAGGTGGTACCGCCAGCGCCAAAAGGGTAGAGGAAGCTTTCAGGATCATTCTGAAAGATCCGAATGTAAAAGCCATCCTGGTGAATATCTTTGGGGGCATCGTCCGTTGTGACAGGGTTGCCCAGGGGGTTGTGGATGCCTATAAGAATATTGGAGAGATCAATGTGCCTATCATTGTCAGGCTTCAGGGTACCAATGCTAAAGAAGGCAAGGAACTGATCGATCATTCAGGACTTGAGGTCCATTCCGCTATTCAGCTGGAAGATGCTGCACAAATGGTTACGGAAGTATTGAAGTAGGCTTTGGGCTACAGGCCTAAGGTATTTGGATAGGATTAACAATCCATAATCCATAATTCAAAATCAGCTTAGCCTTGTTGTTTCTTTAGATCTTCGTAGATTTCTATGATCTCATCACGGTATTTCGGTGGTGCTTCGATAAATCCCCATCCTTGCTGAAAAGCCCAGAGCCCGTCATAAGCCGAATCATGATATGTGCGCAAGATGTGAGGAATCTCCCTTTCACTTAATACAGACTCCAGTAAACGGGCTATGATTTCATTGTCGAGATCTAATATCCTTTCTACATCTTCCATGACGTTAAATTTTGAATTTTGAGTGCTTAATTTTGAATTTATTATCAATTAACACTATTCACTTTCACTTAGGCACTCGGCACTATGCACTAAAACGGTACTCCATCCTCATCCATATCATTCAGCTTGGAGGGTACCGTAAAAGTATCACCGCCATCAGGACTGAGGTAATCAAGTCCGCCCATTGTATCCAGATCGGCGAATTTAGCAAAGTCTTTGATGAACCTGAGCTGGATGTCGCCGGTAGCACCATTCCTGTGTTTGGCAATACTGAGTGTGGCGAGTCCTGCCATGGGGTTGGCATCAGCATCTTCATTGATACCGTAATATTCCGGCCTGTAAATGAAGAGTACGATATCAGCATCCTGCTCAATAGCTCCGGATTCACGAAGGTCGGACAGGATTGGTTTCTTGTCACCGGCACGTGTTTCCACGGCACGACTCAGCTGTGAGAGGGCCATAACCGGGATGTTTAGCTCTTTGGACAGGGCTTTCAGAGAACGTGAAATGTGACTGATCTCCTGCTCACGGTTTCCTCTATTATCCTGCTGCCCAACCATCAGCTGAAGGTAATCCACGAAGACCATCTCTATATTGTTCTGTGCTTTAAGCCTTCTGCATTTAGCCCTTAGCTCAAATATTGAAAGGGCCGGCGTATCATCGATAAATATTTTGGCATCTTCAAGGCTTCTGATCTTGGTATTCAGCTGCTGCCACTCATGGTCCTGCAGGTCACCCTTACGCAATTTGTCGGAATTCAGCTGTGTTTCGGAAGAGATCAAACGGGTTACCAGCTGAACGGATGACATCTCGAGGGAGAAGAAGGCAATGGGCTTTTTATGATCCACTGCCATGTTGCGGGCCAGAGTCAGCGCAAGGGCGGTTTTACCCATACCAGGCCTGGAAGCCAGGATGATAAGGTCGGAGCGCTGGAAGCCGTTGGTGATCCTGTCAAGTTCGACGAAGCCGGAAGGGATTCCACGCATCTTGGTTTCGGCATCCCTGGCAATCTCAATATCTTTGATTGCATCCTGCATCAACTGGTGCATCTCTCCCTGCTGACGACGGATATTCTGTTCGCTTACGGCAAAGAGGTTTTGCTCAGCGCGATCGAGAAGTTCAAACACATCGGTGGTATCCTCAAAGGCATCTTTGATGATCTCGCTGGAGACACGGATCAGCTCCCTTTGTATAAACTTTTGAAGGATGATACGCGCATGGTATTCGACATTGGCCGAGGAGGCCACCCTGTTGGTAAGCTGAGTAATATAATATGCACCTCCAACGAGATCCAGTGAGCCGTTGCTTTTCAGCTGGCTGATCACGGTAAGAATGTCGACCGGTTCCGACTTATTGAAAAGGTCGACAATCGCTTTATATATGGTATTATGGGCTTCTCTGTAAAAGGCTTCGGGCTTCAGAATATCGATCACTGCCGTGAGGGCATCTTTTTCAAGCATGACCGCTCCCAATACAGCTTCTTCCAGGTCGATGGCCTGAGGTGGTACACGCCCCTGATCGAGTAGGGAAGGGGTCTGTGGCGCTTTCCTGACTCGTTTTCTTGTATTATCCTGTTGGGGCGTCAGTTTTTCTTCCATACCTCAAAAGTACAATAAAACAGCGGCGATTGTACGCTTTTCCGGGCATTAGTTATCCCATCCGGATTGTTGATAATTTGTTAATATCTTTCAAACTTTACCTGCGGGAGATTTTGGGTGCCAGGCTCTTC